>NZ_JBHTJA010000163.1:0-10087 GCF_042675525.1 Actinomadura sediminis | reverse complement strand
GGGGGCGGGGGAGCCGGGCGGCGCCGCCGGGGGCTCGACGGGCGCCGTCGCGGCCTGCGGCGCCGACGGCTCCCGGGGCTCCGGCACCGGGGCGACCGGCTCGTCCCCGCCCGCCGCGGCCCGCTCCGCCGCCATGTGCGCCCGCGCCGCCTTGATGATGTCCCACGCCGACAGCTCATCGGTCGACGGCGGGCTGTGCATCGCCGGGGACGTCAGCTCCGCCGCGGCCGCCTGCGGCACCGCGAACCCCGTCGCCGGGGGATGCACCTGCGCCAGCCGGCACCACGTCAGCCCCAGCGTGTAGGTGGTGGCCAGCAGCGACGCCAGCGCGTCCGCGTCATCGGTGCGCAGCGCCTCCGGCAGCCGCCCGTCGCGCGGCCACAGCGCCCGCCCCGGATGCGCCGGATCGGTCAGGACGGCCTGCACCGTGCGGGCACCGTCGGGATCCAGCCACCGCTGCAGCGCCGGCAGCGCCCCCGGCGCGGCCTGCAGATCGGCCGCCAGCACCGCCAGCCCCGCGCGGCGCGCCTCGTCGTGGGCGGCGCCGCCCGCCGCCGGCCGCCGCGGGCCGGTGATCTGCGCGACGATCTCCTGCAGGTCGTACAGGGCCAGCCGCAGGAACTCGCCCGGGGAGGTGTCGCGCACCATCGGGGTGGCGAACTCCGCCGGGCAGCGGCGCCGCCACTCCTGCAAGATCGCCTCCGGCCCGTACCGGACGGTCGCCAGGTCCTGGTTCACCATCCGCAGCGACGCCGCGGTCACCGCCGCCAGCGCGTCCGCGCCCGGACGGAACCGCGGATCGGCCTGCAGCCCCGCCGCGACCTCGTACATCACCCGCGCGATGTGCGCGGCGCCGCCGCCGTCCCCGGCACCGAGCCGGTGCACGTAGTAGCCGGCCAGCGTGCCGAAGTCCGGCGGCATCATCCAGTGCAGCCGCTCGGCCGGGGTCGTCAGGAACGGGATGAACGACTCGATCAGCGGGTGCTCGGTCAGCACCACCGGCGACCCCGCGCACCACAGCAGCGCCCCCCACGCCGCGGCGATCGTGGACGGCGTCCCCGGCTGGAACATCGGGTCGCGCTGCACGAACTGCGCCGGGTTCACCGCCAGCGCCGTCGTGATCGCCTGCGACACGCGCGCCACGACCGCGGTGTCGGGCACCGGCCCGAGGAACCCCAGCGGCGCGACCCGCCCCGCCGCCAGGTCCGGGCCCGTCGGGAACAGCTGCGGCGGCAGCGGCGGCGTCCCCGCGCCGCGCGGCGCCGGGACCGCCACCGCCCGGTCCGCCGGATCGGCCGGCGGCGGGCACGGATGCCACGCCCCGTCCAGCCCGCACCGATACCAGCGGCCCCACGCGCCGTACAGCCACCACTCGCCCGCGCCCCACAGCATCCGCGCGGCGACCTGCGCGGCGCGCTCGGCGGGCTGCGCCGTCTGCCACCACGGGGACGCCACCAGCTCCCGCACGTTGCCCTCGACCGAGGCGAACAGATCCCCGCCCGGCCCGCTCCCGGTTCCGCCGGGCTGCGCCCCGGCCCCCTGCCAGCTCACCCGGCGCATAGTAGTCCTCCCCGGGCGATCCGCCGTCATCGTGACGTCCCGCCCCGCGGCCGTGGAGCGCGGGCGGGACGTCCCTCACCCGCCGCTCACCGCGTGCAGCCCCTCCAGCACCGCCCTCACCTGCGGCGGCATCTCCCGCTTGCCCGTCCCGGCCGGGTCGATGAACACGTGCCTCACCTCCCCGTCGGCCAAGAGCCGCCCGCCGACCCGGAACTCCGGACGCACCACCAGGCTCGTCACGCCCACGTGCGCCACCGGCATCCGCACCTCCAGCATCTGGTCGAACCGCGCGCCCTCACGGAACCGGATCCGCGCCTCCGCCACCACCAGGTCGTAGCCGTCCTCCACCATCCGCTTCGGGTCGCCGATCAGCTCCCGCCACATCTCCGTCAACGCCACGTCGTAGAAGAACAGGTAATGCCCGTTGAACACCACGCCCTGCTGGTCGCACTCGCTGTACCGGACCCGCAGCGTGTGCGTGAAGATCTCGCCCATGGCGCCCATACTCCCGCACCCCGCTCACGTGCGGCCGCCGGCCCGGGGACGCCGCGGCGGCTGAAGACTCGGCAAAGGTTGCCTCCGCGGAGGGTGCGGGCACGCGATCACGGCACCGTCCCGCGGTTAGCGTGCGGACATGCCCGACCCGCCCGGCGACCGGCCCGAGGACGCACCGGCCGGCGGCACGACAGGCACCGCGACCGGCACCGAGACCGGCGCCGCGACCGGCACCGCCACCGGGGGCGGGGCGACGGCCGCCGCGCCCGGGGGCGCCGTCCCGCCCGGTTCGCCGCCCGCCGGCCCGCCGAACGGGTACGCGGGCCGGAACGGCGCCGGGGACCCGCGGCGGATGCCGCCGTGGCTGCCCAAGGCGTTCGTGCTCGCCGGCGCGATCACCCTGGCGTTCGTCGCCGGGCTGTGGATCGTCGAACGCCTCCGCGACCTGCTGGTGCTGCTGCTCATCTCGCTGTTCCTGGCGTTCGCGATCGAACCCGCCGTCAACTGGCTCGCCCGGCGCGGCTGGCGGCGCGGCGCCGGCACCGCGCTGATGTTCCTCGTGATCGCCGCGTGCCTCGCCGGTTTCCTCGGCGGCATCGGGTCGCTGCTGGCCACCCAGGCCAGCAACCTCATCGACGAGTTCCCCGGCTACGTCACCGCCGTCATCGACTGGATCAACGGCACGTTCGGCACCGAACTGTCCCGCGAGACCGTGTTCCAGCGGCTGCCGACCGTCACCGAGCAGCTGTCGGGGCAGCTGTCGGCCCTCGCCGGGAACGTGTGGGTGATCGGCACGACCGCCTTCGAAGTGGTCTTCAAGGGCCTCGCGGTGCTGCTGTTCACCTTCTACCTGTCGGCCGAGGGCCCGCAGTTCCGCCGCACCGTCTGCTCGGTGCTGCCGCCGCACCGGCAGCGGCAGGTCCTGACCGCCTGGGAGATCGCCGTCGACAAGACCGGCGGCTACATCTACTCCCGCGCCCTGCTCGCCCTCGTCTCCGGCGTCGCCCACTACATCGCCATGGCGCTGCTCGGCGTCCCCTACGCCGCGACGCTCGCGCTGTGGGCGGGGGTGCTGTCGCAGTTCATCCCCGTCATCGGCACCTACCTGGCCGGCGCGGTGCCGGTGCTGGTCGCGCTCACCGTGGCGCCCAGCACCGCGCTGTGGATGCTGCTGTTCATCGTCGGATACCAGCAGCTGGAGAACTACCTGCTGCAGCCCCGCATCACCGCCCGCACCATGGACATGCATCCCGCCGTCGCGTTCGGGCTCGTGCTGGCGGGCGCCGCCGTCGTCGGGCCCGCCGGCGTGCTGCTCGCGCTGCCGCTGGGCGCCAGCCTCCAGGCGTTCGCCGGCGCCTACATCCGCCGCTACGACGTCGAGGAGCATCCCCTCACCGAGCCGCCCGCCCGCCGCGTCCCCCGATGGCGCCGCCGCGAACGCGGCGAACCCCCCGGCGAACGCACTGGCGATGGGACCGGTGAGGGGCCGGGCGGGCCGCCCGGCCCCGGGCGGGGATGAGCGGCGATGAGCGGCGCGGTCAGGCGCGGGCGGCGCCGATCGACTTCATCAGTTCCGGCCACACGAACTTGCTCTCCCGCACCCACGCCGGCCAGTTGTGCCGGCCGTCGCCGTAGATGTGCGCGGTGTGGGGGATCTTCAGCTCGTCGAGCCGCTTCTTGAACTCCTTGTTGTTCGCGCCGATCACGATCTCGCTCAGCAGGCCGATGTCCCACGGCGCCACGCTCGGGTCGCCGGGCCCGGGCCGTCCCGTGGTCCCGGCGGAGAAGAAGAGCCCGGTGCCGCGCAGCTTCGGCGCGAGGGTGTGCGGGTCGTGGGCCTTCCAGTTGGCGTCGTCGGCCCACGGGATGCCCCAGATCGCGAACGGGTCCTGCCCGTTGCCGGCGTTCGTGAACATCAGCATCGCCGGGATGCCCGGCTGCCGCATCGCCAGCACCCCGCTCAGCGACGCCACATAGCTGAACATCCCCGGGTGGCGGGCGGCGTAGGACATCGCGCCCGCGCCGCCGGAGGAGTTGCCGATCGCGGCGCGGCGCGCGCCCGCGTGATAGTTCCGCTCGATCAGCTGGCGGACCTCGGCGGTGTGGAACGTCTCCCACTTGGGCGTGCCGCCCTTGCCGTAGTTGTACCAGTTCGCGTACGAGCCGTTCTCGGCCTCGGGCATCACCACGATGACGTCGTAGGCGCGCGCCCACGCCTCGATGTCGGTGTTGCGGGCCCAGGAGGTGTAGTCGTCCTGCCCGCCGTGGAACGCGTACAGCACCGGCCAGGTCCGCGTGGCGCCGCGGGTCCAGTTCTCCGGCAGCAGCACGCGGGCCTTGACGCGCTTGCCCAGGGCGGGGGAGTCGATGGTGATGTCGACGTCGTTGCCGTCCAGCCCGGTCTCGGCGACGATCCGGGCGCCGTCGTCGGCGCGGACGGGCCCGTCGGCGGCCGCGGTGCCCGCGCCGGCCGCGCCGATCCCCGCGCCGGCCGCGCCGATCCCCGCGACGAGGACCGCGACGAGGGTCCCGGACGTCACCGGGCGGCTCCCGCGAGCCGGACGTGGCTGGCTGCGGACGGACGGCGTCATCGACTCACCTCGCGCAACGTGCGCCGCCCCCGGACGGGCCGCGCGGCTCCCGCCGAGTGTCCTCGCCCCCCGCTAAATGATCTACAAGGCGCCGTGACAAGAAAATCTTGAAGCGCTGTTGAGATGTGAGTCATTTCCGGGCCCGGTGCCGCCGTGATAGAGCACCCGGCGCAGGGGTGCGCGTGGGATGGGTCACAGCGTCCCGCCCGCCCATTGACCGTAAGCAAGCGGTTACTCGAGCATGGGGGCGGATCCGGCGAGGAGGACGCGGCGATGACCACCCGGCAGGACGGCGGCACGACCGGCGAGACCGGCCCCCGTGACATCGATCCCCGTGACATCGACCTCAGCGACCTGCGGTTCTGGGGCCGCCCCCTGGACGAGCGCGCCGCCGCGTTCGCCGCGCTGCGCGCCCGCGGCACACCCGCGTTCTTCGCCGACCCGCCCGTCCCGTTCACCGGCCGCGGCGGCGGCTACTGGGCCCTGGTCTCGCACGCCGACGTCACCGAGGCCTCCCGCAACCCGCACATCTTCTCCAGCGAGCCGAACGCCACCACCGTCATCGACTCGCCCGGCTTCCTCGACCGCTACATCAACTCCATGATCAACATGGACGACCCGCGGCACGCCAAGATCCGCCGCGTGGTGTCGCGGGCCTTCAGCCCCCGGATGCTCGCCAAGACCGAGGACGACATCGCCGCCCGCGCCGCCCGCATCGTCGACGAGCTCATCGCCGCCCGCGCGGCCCGCCCCGACGGCGAACCCCTCGACTTCGTCGCGCACGCCGCCGTCCGGCTCCCCGTCGAGGTCATCTGCGACATGCTCGGCATCCCCGACGCCCTCCACCCCCGGGTGGTGCGGCTCACCAACATCGTGCTCGGCAACTCCGACCCCGAGTACACCGGCATCACCCCCGACATGGGACGGCTGCGCACCGGCCTCGGCCTGGCCAAGGTCGCCCGCGCCGGCCGGGACCTGCACCGCCTCGCCGCCCGCCTCGGCCGGGAACGCGCCGCCGAACCCACCGGCGACCTCACCTCCGCCCTCGTCAACGCCAACGTGGACGGCGAGAAACTCGGCACCCGCGAGTTCGGCACCTTCTTCCTGCTGCTCGTCGTCGCCGGCAACGAGACCACCCGCACCGCCATCGCGCACGGCCTGCAACTGCTCACCGACAACCCCGCCCAGCGCGGCCTTCTCCTGGACGACTTCGACGGCCGCATCGGCGGCGCCGTCGAGGAGATCGTCCGCTACTCCACGCCCGTCATCTGCTTCCGCCGCAACCTCACCCGCGACCACGTCATGAACGGGCACGCCTTCGCCGCGGGCGACAAGGTCATGCTGTTCTACAACTCCGCCAACCGCGACGAGACCGTCTTCGACGACCCCGACGCCTTCGACATCACCCGCTCCCCGAACCCGCACGTCGGATTCGGCGGCCCGGGACCCCACTTCTGCCTCGGCGCCAACCTCGCCCGCCGCGAGATCACCGTGATGTTCCGCGAGCTGTTCACCCGGCTCCCCGACCTGCGCGCCGCCGGGGAGCCCGACCGGCTGATGTCCAGCTTCATCAACGGCTACAAGCGGCTGCCCTGCACCTTCACCGTCCCCTGACCGCCGATCACGCGCCCGGCACGTCGGCGGCCGCCTTCCGCGCCGCGCCGCCCGCCGTTTCGCCGCCCGCTGTTTCGCCGCCCGCTGTTTCGTCCGCCTCCGTGCCGCCGGCCTCCGCCGCCAGCAGCGCCGCCAGCTCCCGCGGCCGCGAGAACATCGGCCAGTGCCCCGTCGGCAGCGACCGGTGCGTCCAGCCCGGGCCCGCCATCAACGCGAACACCGGATGGCCGCCCTCGGCCATCGCCCGCACCGCCTCCAGCGGGATCGACGTGGCGATCAGCGTCCGCGGCGTCGCCGGCAGGGGATCGGGACGCTCCAGCGGCTGCGTCACCGTCCCGAACGGCTGCGGCGTCCCGCGCTCCCGCAACGCCGCCAGATGCTCCTGCGTGAGCCCCGCCAGATCGGCGGCGTCCTCGCCCGGACCGTCCCCCTCGCCCGGTGCGAACGGCGGCACCGGCAGCAGCCACCCCGCACCCTCCCCGGCCACCTGCCGCTCCAGCTCCGCGCGACCCTCCGGCTCGTGGAAGTCGATGTTCGCCATCCCCGACGGCATCGGCCCGGTGTCGACGTAGACGATCCGCGCGACCCGCCCGGGAATCCGGTCGGCCGCGCCCGTCACCGGCATCGCCCCGCCGCTGTGCGCGACCAGCACCACCCGCCCGTCCCCGCCATCCACACCGCCGTCCACACCGCCGTCCGACCCGCCGCCGCGCACGGCGTCCTCGACCGCCGCGACGACGTCGGCGACATGGACGTCGAGGTCCACCTCCGGCGTCGCCTCGCCCGCCCGCTCCGCCAGCCCCGTCAGCGTCACCGGCACCGCCCGGTGCCCCGCCGCGCGCAGCTCCGCCGCGACCTCGTCCCACGCCCACGCGCCCAGCCAGTAACCCGGCACCAACACGAACGTCGCCATGACCCCGTTCCCTCCCTCATCGGTACGGCACCACGCTACGGTGAATACCGGACAGATACCGCCCGGTTATCGTGAGCGATCCATGTCACATCCCGAACACCCGACGACCCGCCTGCTGGCCATGCTCGAGCTGCTGCAGGCCCACCACCGCCTCACCGGCCGCGACCTCGCCCGCCGCCTCGGCGTGGACGAGCGCACCGTGCGCCGCTACGCGGAGCGGCTCGGCGAGCTCGGCGTCCCCGTCACCGCCGCACGCGGCCGCCACGGCGGCTACCGGCTCATGCCCGGCTACCGGCTGCCGCCGCTGATGCTCACCGACGACGAAGCCGCCGCCGTCGTCCTCGGCCTGCTCGCCGGACGCCGCATCGGGCTGCCCGGCCACGCCACCGAGAGCGCCCTGGCCAAGGTGCAGCGCGTCCTGCCCGCCGCCCTGCGCGACCACGTCCAGGCCCTCCGCGACACCCTCGGGTTCACCATGGCCGCCCGCGACGCCGCCGCCCCCGACACCGGCACCGTCCTGGCCCTCGCCGCCGCCGCCCGGGAACGCCGCCGCGTCCGCCTGCGCTACCGGTCCTGGCGCGGCGACGACAGCGAACGCGACCTGGACCCCCACGGGCTGGTGTTCCACTCCGGACGCTGGTACGTCACCGGGCACGACCACCGCAGCGGCCAGACCCGCACCTTCCGCGTCGACCGCGTCGCGTCCGCCGAGCCCCGCCCCGAACGGTTCGAGCCGCCGACCGGCCCCGACCCCGCCGTGCACGTCGCCCGCTCCCTGGCGTCCGTGCCCTACGCCCACGAGATCGAGGTGCTGCTGGAGACGACCCTCGCCGAGGCGCGCCGCGCCTTCCCGCCGTCGGTCGCCGACCTCGCCGGCCGCGACGGCGCCGTCGTCCTCACCGCCCGCGCCGAACGCCTCGACGGCGCCGCGCGGATGCTCGCCGGGCTCGGCGCCCCCTTCGTGATCCGCCGCCCCGACGCGCTGCGCGGCCACGTCCGCGACCTCGCCCGCCTCCTGGACGAGCAGGCCGCCCGCCGCCCGTGACACCGCCCGTGAACCCGCCCGTGACACCCGCGCCGCCCCGCGGGAGGGCACGGAACCGGGGGAGGGGGCGGGCGGAGAGGTCAGCCGGCGGCCGGGGGAGTGCGGCGGTCCCACTCCTCCCGCAGCATCGCGTACACGACCTCGTCGGTCCACTCGCCCTTGACCATCTCGTTCTGCACCAGATGCGCCTCACGCCGCATCCCCAGCCGCTCCAGCACCCGCGCCGACGCGACGTTGCGGCCGTCCAGCCGCCCCACCACCCGGTGCAGGTCCAGCCCCTCGAACCCCAGCCGCAGCACCACCTCGGCCGCCTCCGTCGCGAACCCCCGCCCGTGGAACGCCGGATTGAAGATGTAGCCGATCTCGCCCTGCCGGTGGTCCCGGCTGCGCCACTGCAGGTTCACCTCGCCCATCAGCTGGCCCGTCTCCCGCAGCACCACCGCCAGCACCAGCCAGTCGCCCTCCCGCTCGACGGTGGCGGCGGTCATCTTCTCCTTCAGGAACGACCTGGACTCCTCCAGGTTCCGCGGCTCCCAGTACAGGAAGCGCGCCACCTCGGGCAGCGACTGGTACGCGTACAGCCCCTCCAGGTCGTCCTCCCGGAAGGGCCGCAGGGTGAGTCGCTCGGTCTCGATGGGGTAAGCGGGACGCAGCACGCAAAGATCCTATTCAGGGGGTTAGGGGTTAGGCGACCCGTTTCACACGGCCGAGTCAGGACGGTCCGGGCCCCGGTCGTCCCCGGACCGGCCCTCCTCGCGCCCCACACCGGTCGCCCGCCGGTCCTCCTCGTCGAACTTGCGGGTGTCGCGGAACTCCGCGTACGGCTCCTCGCCGGCGGACGCCCCCGCCTGGACGGCGCGGCCCCGCTCCAGCTCGGCGTTCAGCTCCGCGCCCAGCAGGATCGCCAGGTTGCTGATCCACAGCCACACCAGGAACACGATCACGCCGGCGAGGCTGCCGTAGGTCTTGTTGTAGTTGGAGAACCCCGCCACGTACAGGGCGAACAGGCCGGACGCCGCCAGCCACAGCAGCACCGCCACCACGCCGCCCGGCGTCACCCACCGGAACCGGCGCCGCACGTTCGGCGCCGCCCAGTACAGCAGCGAGAACAGCAGGCTGATCACCACCAGCAGCACGGGCCACTTGGCGATCTGCCACGCCGTCACCGCCGCCGACCCCAGCCCCAGCATGTCGCCGGCCTCGCGCGCGAGCGGCCCCGACACCACCACCGCGACCGCCGACACCGCCATCACCAGCAGCGACAGCACCGTGACCCCGACCCGCAGCGGCACCAGCTTCCAGAACGGCCGCCCCTCCGGCACGTCGTACACGACGTTGGACGCCCGGATGAACGCGCCGACGTACCCCGACGCCGACCACACCGCGCCCACCAGGCCCAGCACCGCGACGATCCCGGCGCCGCCGCCGCCCTGCAACTGCCGGATCGCGCTGATCAGCAGGTTCTGCACCGGGCCGGGCGCCGTCCCGCCGATCTCGGAGATCAGATCGTCGGTGGCCGACCGCCCCGCCAGCCCGACGAGCGACACCACCACCAGCAGCCCCGGGAAGATCGACAGCACCGCGTAGTAGGTGAGCGCCGCCGCGTAGTCCTGCAGGTTGTCGTCCTTGAACTCGCCGGCCGTCCGCTTGACCGCCCCGCGCCAGCCCGCCGCGGGCAGCTCGGTGGGCCCGCTCGGACGATCGTGCCTTCCCGCCATGTCAGCGGCGCGTCCAGACGATCGGCGTGCGCCGCCGGCCCCGCCGCGCCCCCGCGAGCCGCGCCACCGGCGTCCGGTTCGCCCGGCCTGCGCCCGTCCACCGCACCTTGACCGGCGCCCGCCGCGTCCGCCGCGCCCTCGGCCGGGAGAC
>NZ_JBHTJA010000162.1:0-10110 GCF_042675525.1 Actinomadura sediminis | reverse complement strand
GCGTGCGGCGGCGCGCCGCCGTCCGTCCCGGCGAGCCGCCAGCAGAGCAGGAGGACGGGCGCGCTGAGCGCGGCCGCGAGGGCGGTGCGGCGCGCCTGCGCGATCGTGAGCTCGCGCTGGAATTCGGGGGCGACGTCCGCGACGGCGCCGAAGTCGCGGACGGCGCGGCGCGCGGCGGCGTCGGCGGGCAGGCCCGTCGCGGCGAGGGCGTCGGCCGCGTCGGTGAGGCCGTCGCGCACCTCGGTGAGCATCCGCGCCTTGGTGCGGGCGGGGCCGTGCAGGGCGGCGGCGAGCGCGGCGACGTGCGCGTCGATGATCACGACGTTCTCGGTTCGAGGACGGCGCCGATCGCGGACGTGAACTCGCGCCAGGACGTCCGCTCGCCCGCGAGGGTGCGGCGGCCGGCGTCGGTGAGCTCGTAGCAGCGGCGGCGGCGCGCCCCGGCGGACTGCCAGCTTCCGGCCAGCAGCCCGAGGCGCTCGAGCCGGTTCAGCGCCGGATAGACCGTGCCCGTGCGCAGTTCGAGGGCTCCCCCGCTGCGCTCCTGGACGGCCGTGATGATCGCGTACCCGTGCAGCGGGCCGGATTCGAGCACGGCGAGCAGCAGGGCGTCCAGGTGTCCCCGTACCGCGTCTCCCCTCATGTGTAGGCAGCCTACCCATAGGAAGCGTAGGCGTGCTATGCATTGGTGGCCAATATGTTGGTGACCTACCCAAGAGGAGTCACGATGACCGAGGTGCTGCTCACGCTGCACGTGCTCGCGGCGATCCTGGCGATCGGACCGGTGTCGGTGGCCGGGTCGCTGTTCCCCCGCTACGCCCGTGAGGGAAGCCCCGGGGTCATGGCGCTCCTGCACCGGATCTGCCGGAACTACGCGCTGGTCGGCGTCGCGGTCCCGCTGTTCGGGTTCGCGACGGGCGCGACGCTCGGCGTGCTGACGCAGGCGTGGCTGCTCGCCTCGATCGCCTTGACGGCGGTCGCCGCGGCGCTGCTGGCGTTCGCGATCATCCCCGGCCAGGCGCGCGTCCTCGCCGGGGACGTCCCCGGCGAGGAGGCGGCGGGACGACTGGCCATGACCACCGGGATCTTCAATCTGCTGTGGACGGTCGTCGCCGTCCTCATGATCGTCCGCCCGGGCGCGTGACGCCGCCCCGGCGGCTACTCGGCGCTCGCGACCGACAGGGCGCGCAGCCGGAACACCGCCAGGAAGGCCGCGACGGCCGTCACCGCGACCAACAGCGTGATCGCCACCGGCAGGCCGACGGACGAATCCACCATCGTCGCCGAGGTCAGCGAGTCCGTCACCGACAGCGCCCACGCCTGGACGGACGCGGACTTCGCGCCCGGCGCGAAGCTCGCCAGCAGCGACTCCCACACCAGCGCGTACAGCAGCCCGATCGTGACGGCGTTGCGGCTCGCCACCGCGAGCGCCACGAAGATCGAACTGTAGGCGAGGCCGCCGACGAGGACCCCCACCGTGTACGCGGCGGTCACACCCGCGGTCGTCCCGGCCAGCAGGATCCCGGCGAGCAGCGTCGGGACGACCGCGAACGCCGTGACCAGCACGATCGCGACCGCCAGCTTCGTCAGCACGATCACCCGGCGCGGGATCGGCTTGGTCAGCACGTACATGATCTGGCCGTCGTCGATCTCCGGGCCGATCACGCCGGTGCCGGCGATCAGCGCCAGCAGCGGCAGCAGCGTCGCGAGCCCGAACTGCTGCAGCACGAGCGCCGCGGTCTCCAGGTCGTCCTCGCCCATGACGCGGATGCCGGCCGCGAGCGCCACCAGGATGGCGGGCAGCACGAGCAGCAGCAGCGCGCGGCGCCGGCCGAGCATCGACCGGAAAGTGATCGTCGCGATCGTCGCGTTCATTTCGCCACCAGGTAGGAGAAGACGCTTTCGAGGGACTCGTCGGCCGGGGAGACCTCCCACAGCCGGACGTCCGCCTGCTTCGCGACCTGCGGGAGCAGCCAGGTGAAGCGCTGGAAGTCGGTCGCCTCGACCTGCAGGCCCTTGTCGGTGAGCCGCACGCTGCGCGCCGAGCCGTCCGCGATGATCGCGGCGGCGAGCGCGCGGTCGTCCGCGGACCGGACGAGGAACAGGTGCGGCCGGTCGGTCATCAGCCGGCGGATCCGGCGGAAGTCGCCGGACGCGGCGTGCCGGCCCGCGACGATGACCTCGATGTGCCCGGCGAGCCGCTCGACCTCCTCCAGGATGTGCGACGAGAAGAGGATCGTGCGTCCCTCGTCGGCCATCCGCCGGATGAGGTCCATCAACTGGAGCCGCTGCCGCGGGTCCATGCCGTTGAACGGCTCGTCCAGGAGCAGGACGGGCGGGTCGTGCACGAGCGCGGACGCCATCTTGATCCGCTGCTTCATGCCCTTGGAGTAGTTGCCGATCGCGCGGTCCGCGGCGTAGTCCATCTCGACGAGGCCGATCGCGCGGCGCGCGGCGGCGTCCGGATCGGGCAGCCTGTGCAGCTTCGCCATCGCCTGGATGAACTGCGCGCCGGTGATGAAGTCGTAGGCCGCCTCCCGCTCCGGGACGAGCCCGAGGCGGCGGTAGACGTCCGGGTTGCGCCAGATCGGCGCGCCGTCCAGCGTGACCGTCCCGGAGGACGGCGCGAGGAACCCGCCCATCATGTGGATGAGCGTGGACTTCCCGGCGCCGTTCGGGCCGAGCAGTCCGGTGACGCCCGGGCCGATCGTCATCGTCACGCCGTTGACGGCGACGACGTTGCCGTACCAGCGGGACACGTTCTCCAGTTTCAGCTCGCTCATGAGAGGCCCGCCTTCCGGAACCGGCGGTACAGGACCGCGATCGAGCCGAGGACCAGCACCGCGCACAGCGCCAGCGCGGCCAGCCCGCCGCCGACGCCCGGCGCCACCGCCATCGACGCCGGTTCCGCGCCGAGCAGCCGCACCTGGACGGTGTCGACCAGGTCGAAGGGCGCGAACAGCGACATCCAGCCCTGCAGCGTGAAGTTGCCCTGCACCTCGGCGAGGGTCTGCACGATCGCCACGAAGGCGACGGACAGCATGTAGACGGCGATGACCGCGGCGACGCCGAACCCGCGCCGGGGCGTGAACGCGGCGACGACCATGCCGATCGCGGCGAGCACGGCCGCGAACAGCACGCAGCCCACCAGCGCCGTCAGGAAGTCGAGGAGCTGCCGGCCCGAGTCCGGCGCCTTCGCCACCAGCCCGCCCACGTACAGGACGGTGACCGGCACGGCCGTGATCGCGAGCAGCGCGGTGGCCATCGCGCCGATCTTGGCGAGGACGAAGTCGAGATGGTCGATCGGGCGGGAGAAGTACAGCGGGACGACGTGGAAGCGCAGCTCCCGGGACGCCAGCACCGGCGCCTGCGTCGCCGTGAAGATCGCGATGACGACCTGCATGACCACCGCGTAGGACGAGTACGGGATCAGCGCGTCCGCCTGCTTGGTGACCGCGAACGCGGCGACCGACCCGGCCGCCGGCAGCAGCATGATCGCGCCCAGCAGGAACGGCATGACCTTGGCGCGGGCGGGCCGGCCCAGCCCGAACGCGGCCCGCAGGTTGTGGACGTACAGCGACCGCAGCACGTACCCGCGGCCGTTGCGGCGGCCGTCGTAGTGCCGGTAGCCGATGTCGTGGATCGTGCTCGTGCTCATCGGGGCGCCCCCTGCCCGTGCGCGGCGGCCGCGGCCGGGTCGCCCTGGAAGACCTCCTCGATGCGGTGCCGGCGCTGCTCCATCCGGATCAGCCGCAGCCCCAGGTCGGCGACGCCGTCCCGGACGAGGTCGTAGGTCGCCTCGCCCGCGATGTCGATCACCAGCAGCCGCCCCTCGGGCCGCACGCTCGCGCCCCCCTCGCGCAGCCGGGCGCCCAGCTCGTCGCGTCCGTCCTCGACCTCCACGGTGAGGACGCCGCTGGCCTCGGTGTACGCCTCGACGGCCTGGGAGCGCAGCAGCTTCCCGCCGTCGATGATGACCACATGGTCGCAGACGCGTTCCAGCTCGCCCAGCAGGTGCGAGGTGACCAGGACGCTGATCCCGAACTCGGCGCCGATCCGGCGGATCAGCTCGAGCATCTCGTCGCGTCCGGCCGGGTCGAGGCCGTTGGTGGGCTCGTCCAGGAACACGAGCTTGGGGTCGTGGACGAGCGCCTGCGCGAGCTTCACCCGCTGGCGCATGCCCGTGGAGTAGCCGCCCATCGGGCGGTACCGCTCCTCGTACAGGCCGACGTGCCGCAGCGTGTCGGCCGCGCGCTCGCGGGCCGCGGTGGCGGGCAGCCCGCACATCCGCGCCATGTGGACGACGAACTCGGTCGCGGAGATGTCCGGCGGCAGGCATTCGTACTCGGGCATGAACCCGACGTTCTCCCGGATGCGGACGCCCTCGCGCGCGATGTCGAGCCCGAGCACGCTCGCCGTCCCCGCCGTGGGCGGCTGCAGCCCCAGCAGGATCTTGATGAGCGTGGACTTCCCGGCCCCGTTGGCGCCGACGAGCCCGACGACGCCCGGTTCGACGGCCACGTTCAGGTCGTCGAGGGCGGTCACCCGGGGGAACCTCATCGTCAGGCCCTGGGTGGCGATGATCGGCATGGTGCCGAACCTATCGCCTGTGTTGTCCGGGCACGTCGGTCTTAGGTGCCATCCCGCGCGCCATAAGTCTGATGCCGGCATCGACCAAAGTCGCCCCGTGGAGCGACGCGCGATCAGTGGTGCGGTCCCACGCCCGGCCGCACGCGGCGCCGCACCGGCCGTCCCGTGGACGTCCGGTGCCCGCGGCGCCGCAGGACGAACCCCCACACGCCCCGCTGGACGAGCAGCGTCCCCGTCCCCGCGATGACCATCCCGCCGAAGTTGGCGCCGAGTTGCAGCAGCGACCCCTCGATCTCGCTGCCGTGCCGCAGCGCCAGCGCCACCCCGAGGTTCCCGGCGGCCGGCACCGTCGTGACGGAGATGAACACGCCGACGAGCGGCGACGCCTTCCCGGCCGTCAGCGACAGCACCCCCGCGGCGCCCGCGAGCAGCGCGACAATGAACGACCAGCGGTCCGGGCTGTAGATGAACGCGGTCAGCGGCCGCTCCGCCGGCAGCGCCGCCGTCTCGATCACGCCGAGCCACCGGCCGGCCAGCGCGCACAGGAAGGTGACGGCGATCGCGAGCGGGAACCCGATGAGCAGGATGCGCACCCCGGCGAGGATCTGCCGCCACCGCCACCGCACGACGCCGTAGCAGATCGCCGCGACCGCGGCGAACTCCGGCCCGAGCACCATCGCGCCGACCACCAGGATCGGCGAGTCGGTCAGCGCGGCGATCGCCGCGATCTGCGTCGCCAGCACCAGGAACACCACGAACGACCAGGTCAGCACCGTCCCCTCGGTGACCTGCCGGTCCAGTTCGTCCCAGACGACGGCGTCGTCGCCGTGCCCGGGGACGCGCCGCTCCGCGTTCGCCGCGACCACCGACATCGACAGGTCGATCAGTTCCACCGTGATCGAGCCGTCGCGGTCGATGCCGAGGTCCTGCAGCGCGTCGAGCACCTCGTTGGCCGACTCGCGGGCGACGTCCCCGGTCACCAGATCGCCGCGCGGCGACAGCGCGGCGCCCCGGACGACCACGATGTTCACCGCGCCGTCGCAGCCGGCGAGGACCTCGCAGACCTCGTCCGTCCGGTCCGGCGGGACGATCGCTCTCACGTGCAGCACGTTGCGCATCCTGCCCCGGCCGGCCGTCCCTAATGGCCTCCTTCGCCGTCCCGTATCGTGTGACCGTTCATTCACGGTCATCGCGGCGAGAACCCCCAGGTACCCCAAGGAACCCCCCAGGACGGTGACATCCATGGCACGCGTGGCGGTGGGGCTCGTGCTCGCCGCGTCCCTGACGGCCTGCAGCGTGGACGTCGGCGTCTCCGACTCCCGCTCGCCCGCGCCGCCCGGCGAGGCCGCCGGAGCCCGCGAGGCCCTCGCGGGCCTGCGCGTCCAGCCCGAGGGCGACGGCGACGGCTACGAACGCGCCGCGTTCGGCACCCGCTGGAAGGACACCGACCGCAACGGCTGCGACCAGCGCAACGACGTCCTCGCCCGCGACCTGGAGGACGTCCGCAAGCGCGGCGACTGCGTCGTCGTCGCCGGGCTCCTGCACGACCCGTACACCGGCCGGGAGATCGCCTTCACCAAGGCCGACGCCGCCGAGGTGCAGATCGACCACGTCTACCCGCTCGCGCTCGCGTGGCGGATGGGCGCGTCCCGCTGGCCCGAGCGCGAGCGCGAGCGGTTCGCCAACGACCACGGCAACCTGCTCGCGGTCTGGGGCGTGCCCAACGGCCAGAAGGGCGACTCAGGTCCCGCCGAGTGGAAGCCCCGCAAGGCGTTCCAGTGCGAGTACGCGCTCACCTACATCGGCATCGCCGCGATGTACGACCTGGCCGTCACCTCCGCCGACAAGCGCGCCCTCGACGGCTTCCTCGACCGCTGCTGAACCGGCCGCCCTATGCTCGACGCATGAGCGAACCCATCGAGCAACCCGCGAACGAGCGGGACGAACGTCCCCGCGTCCGGACGGAGCGCGCCATCGGCGCGCGCGCAACGGGCGCCGAGGTCACCGGCGCGTCCGCCACCGGCCTCAACCTCCGCGTCGGCAACGCGTTCGGCTCCCTCGCGCTCGGCTCGATGGCCCTCGGCGCGATCGCGGTCGGCGCCGTCGCCATCGGGAAGCTCATCGTCAAGCGCGCGGTCGTCGACCACCTGGAGGCCGGAACCGTCGAGATCAAACACCTCAAGGTCGGCCGCCTGGACATCGAAGACCGCTAGCCGGGCGCCCGGCCGGGCCCGTCCCGCGACCGACCCGCCGTCCGCGCGGCGGGGGACGCGGCCCCCGCCGGGCGCGGGGTCCGGTCAGCGGAGGGCGGTGCGGACCACGTCGGCGAGGTGGTCCGCGACGGTCTGGGCGTGCTCCTGCGACGCGGCCTCGACCATCACGCGGACCATCGGCTCGGTGCCGCTCGGGCGGATCAGCACCCGGCCGGTCTCGCCCAGGTCGGCCTCGGCGGCGGCGACGGCCGCGGCCAGTTCCGGGGACGTCTTCGCGCGGGTCTTGTCGACGTCCTTGACGTTCACGAGCACCTGCGGCAGCCGGGTCATCACCTTCGCGAGCTCGTCCAGCGGACGGCCGCGCCGGGCCATCGCCGCGAGGAGCCGCAGGCCGGTGAGGACGCCGTCGCCGGTGGTGGCGTGGTCGAGCATGATGACGTGGCCGGACTGCTCGCCGCCGAAGACGAACCCGCCCGCCTTCATCGCCTCCAGCACGTACCGGTCGCCGACGGCGGTCTCGACGACCGTGATCCCGGCCTCCCGCATCGCCAGCTTGAAGCCCAGGTTCGACATGACGGTCGCGACGACGGTGTCGGCGGCGAGGGCGCCGGACTCGTGCAGTTCGAGCGCGAGGATCGCCATGATCTGATCGCCGTCGACGACCTCACCCGCGGCGGTCACGGCGAGGCAGCGGTCCGCGTCGCCGTCGTTGGCGATGCCGGCGTCGGCGCCGTGCTCGCGGACGGCGGCGCGGAGCGCGTCGAGGTGCGTCGAACCGCACCCGGAGTTGATGTTGAGGCCGTCCGGGGCGGTGCCGATCGTGAAGACCTCGGCGCCCGCGCGGCGCAGCGCCTCCGGTGCGACGTCGCACGACGCGCCGTTGGCGCAGTCGACGACGACGCGCAGGCCGTCCAGCGAGGCCGGGACGGACGCGACGAGGTGCGCCACGTACTGCTCGACCGCCCCGTGCGCGTCGCGGACGCGGCCCACGCCGGCGCCGGTCGGCCAGTCCCACTCCTCGCCGAGCCGGGCCTCGATGCGGTCCTCGGTCTCGTCGGGCAGCTTGTGGCCGGACCGGTCGAAGAACTTGATCCCGTTGTCGGGGGCGGGGTTGTGCGACGCCGACAGCATCACGCCGAGGTCGGCGTGCAACTGGTGCGTGAGGTACGCGACGGCCGGGGTGGGCAGGACGCCGAGGCGCAGGACGTCCACGCCGGAACTGGCGAGGCCCGCGACGACGGCGGACTCGAGGAACTCGCCGGACGCCCGCGGGTCGCGCCCGACCACCGCCAGCGGCCGATGCCCCCGGAACTCGCCCTGCTCGCCGAGGACCCGCGCCGCGGAGACGGACAGGTCCATGGCGAGCCGGGCGGTCAGGTCACGGTTGGCGAGCCCCCGCACGCCGTCGGTCCCGAACAGACGAGCCACAGTTCAACTCCCGGAGAGACGAAAAGGCCGCCCGGACGGGACGGGACGTGCGGCGTCCCGTCCGCGGCCGTGCGGCCATACAAAGCGAACGAACCGGAAAAAGCGGACGAGCCGCCGCACCCGGCGCGCCGACCATGCGGGTCGGCCACGGAGAAGCCATGGGGTGCGGCGGCTCGTGCCGTCGATCAACGCTTGCTGTACTGCGGAGCCTTGCGGGCCTTCTTGAGACCGGCCTTCTTGCGCTCCGGCACCCGCGCGTCGCGGGTGAGGAACCCGGCCTTCTTCAGCGCCGGGCGGTGCTCGATGTTCGCGAACTGCAGCGCGCGGGAGATGCCGAGGCGCAGCGCACCGGCCTGGCCGGTGGTGCCGCCGCCGTTCACCCGGGCGAGCACGTCGAACTGGCCCTCCAGGCCGAGCAGGACGAACGGCTCGTTCACGATCTGCTGGTGGACCTTGTTCGGGAAGTACTGGTCCAGCGTGCGGCCGTTGATCTTCCACTGGCCGCTACCGGGGACGATGCGCACCCGCGCGATGGCCTGCTTGCGGCGGCCGGTGCCGGCGGCGGGACCGGTCGCGACCGGCTGGCCGAGGAGGCCCTCGCCCGCGGCCTCGGGGCTCTCGGTGGTGTACTCGGACGGCGCTTCCTCGTACGAGTCGAACTCGACGCCCTCGGGCGTCTCGGTGCCGGTGGACTCGTCCACGGTTCTCCTAGGGTCTTCTAGCCAGGGCGGCTGGCCCGGTCATCGGGTGCCCCGGCGGCCACTGGTTCGGACGCGCACGCGGCCGCGTGCACGGTACCGGGCGGCTGGCGGGCGCACTGCGCCCGGAGGCCGGCCGGTTCTGCTCTTACTTGCCGGTCTGGCTGATCTGGGTGATCTCGAACGGGACCGGCTTCTGCGCCTGGTGCGGGTGCTCCGGACCGGCGTAGACCTTCACCTTGCGGAACATCTGGCGGCCGAGGGTGGTCTTGGGCAGCATGCCCTTGATCGCCTTCTCGACGGCCCGCTCGGGGTTCTTGGCCAGCAGGTCGGCGTAGTTCACCGACCGCAGTCCGCCCGGGTAGCCCGAGTGCCGGTACGCCCGCTTCTGCTCCAGCTTGTTGCCGGACAGCGACACCTTGTCGGCGTTCACGATGACGACGAAGTCACCGGTGTCGAGGTGCGGAGCGTAGATCGGCTTGTGCTTACCCCGAAGCAGCTGCGCGACATGACTGGCGAGACGGCCCAGCACGACATCGGTCGCGTCGATGACGTACCACTGACGCTGAACGTCAGCGGGCTTAGGGGTGTACGTGCGCACGGTCGTCAGCCTTCGTTTCTCGTCGACTTTCTCAGCGGATCTCCTGCTCGCGCCGATCAGACTCGTATTCGTTCCGACCGAGCGCTCCGGGAGGCCGGGGCCCGTGCGAGCGCACATGGGGCACACCGACACGTGGATGCCGTCGTCGTCCCGCCGCCTGGGCAGGCGCCGACGCATACAACAAACCCGCAGGATACTAGCCCGCGCGGGCGCGGGTCAAAGCGAGCAACCGTGACAGTCTCCCAGCCGCCCACCAGTATGCCCCACCCGGCGGACCGGGACGCCCCCGGCACCCCTCTCCTCACACCCGGTGGTCACAGTACGTCGCGAAATGTACGCAGAGTGATCATTTTGCCGGAATCTCCTTACTCGGATGTTCATAAAGAGATAAGGTGCCGCCGACCGGTCCCCCCGCCGGCGTACCGGCGTACGCCGGCCAGCCCCCGGGAGCCTCCGCTGTCCACTCCCCGCCGCCCCGGCCGGCCCGCCGGGCGACCCCAGCAGCCCCACGGCGACGGCCGCACCGGCCGTCCCGGCCCCGCCGCCGGCCCCGGCCCGCGTCCGGGCGCCGCGCCGCCGC
>NZ_JBHTJA010000161.1:0-10203 GCF_042675525.1 Actinomadura sediminis | reverse complement strand
CGCTCGCCGCGCTGCGCGTCGCGTACCGCCGCCGCCTGCTCGTCCTCGCCGGCCGCGACCTCGTCGGCGCCGCCGACGTCGCCCGGGTCGCCGCCGAGCTCGCCGACCTCGCCGCCGCCGCGCTCGAGGCGGGCCTGGCGATCGCCCGCGCCGAAGTCCCCGAGCACACGGCCTGCCGCCTCGCCGTCATCGGGATGGGCAAGTGCGGCGGCCGGGAGCTGAACTACGTCAGCGACGTCGACGTCGTGTTCGTCGCCGAAGCCCGCGACGGCGCCCCCAAGGACGCCGCGCTGCGCGCCGCGACCAGGCTCGCCGCCGCCACCATGCGGGCCTGCTCCGCCAGCACCGAGGAGGGGTCCCTCTGGGAGGTCGACGCGGCGCTGCGCCCCGAGGGCAAGGCGGGCCCGCTCGTGCGGACCCTCGCCAGCCACCGCGCCTACTACGAGCGCTGGGCGAAGACGTGGGAGTTCCAGGCGCTGCTGAAGGCCCGGCCCGTCGCCGGCGACGCCGACCTCGGCGCCCGCTACGTCGACGCCGTCGAGCCCATCGTGTGGGCCGCCGCCGAGGGCGAGGACTTCGTCGAGGACGTCCAGGCCATGCGGCGCCGCGTCGAGGCCGACCTCAACCGGCGCAGCGCCGAGGCCGAACGGCAGCTCAAGCTCGGCCCCGGCGGCCTGCGCGACATCGAGTTCGCCGTCCAGCTCCTCCAGCTCGTCCACGGCCGCACCGACGAGGCCCTCCGCAGCCCCACCACGCTCGAGGCGCTCGCCGAACTGTCGCGCGGCGGCTACGTCGGGCGCGAGGACGCCGCGGCCCTCACGTCCGCCTACCGGTTCCTGCGCCGCGTCGAGCACCTCCTGCAGCTGCACCGGCTGCGCCGCACCCATCTCGTCCCCGACGACGAGGACGACCTGCGCCGCCTCGGCCGCGCCCTCGGCCTGCGCGCCGACCCGGTCGGCGAGTTCACCGCGCTGTGGCGGCGGCACGCCCGCGAGGTCCGCCGCCTGCACGAGAAACTGTTCTACGCGCCGCTGCTGCGGGCCGTCGCGCGGCTCCCCGAGGAGGAGGCGCGGCTCACCCCCGAGGCCGCCCGCACCCGCCTCGAAGCGCTCGGCTACAACGACCCGGCCGGGGCCCTGCGGCACATCGAGGCGCTCACCGCCGGGGTGTCGCGCCGCGCCGCCATCCAGCGTACGTTGCTGCCGATCATGCTCGGCTGGTTCGCCGACGCCCCCGCCCCGGACGCAGGCCTGCTCGGCTTCCGGCAGGTCAGCGACGCCCTCGGCACCACCCCGTGGTACCTGCGGCTGCTCCGCGACGACATCGGCGTCGCCGAGCGGATGGCGTGGCTGCTCGGCGCCAGCCGCTACGCCACCGACCTGCTGCTGCGCGCCCCCGAGGCCGTCGCCATGCTCGCCGGCGACGCCGGACTGACGCCCCGCCCGCACGACGCGCTGCGCGCCGAGGCCCTCGCGGCCGTCCGCAGGCACGCCGCGTCCGGCGGCGCGGACGCCGTCGCCGCCGCCGCCGAGGACGCCGTCACCGTCGTGCGGGCCCTGCGCCGCCGCGAGCTGTTCCGCGTCGCCGTCGCCGACCTGCTCGGCCGCACCGACGCGACCACCGTCGGGGAGGCCCTCACCGACATCGCCGCCGTCACCGTCGAGGCCGCCCTGCGCGCCGCGGCCGACGCCGTCGAGGCCCGCACCGGCGCGCCGCTCCCCACCCGCGTCGCGGTCGTCGCGATGGGCCGCTTCGGCGGGCGGGAACTCGGCTACGGCAGCGACGCCGACGTCATGTTCGTCCACGACCCGCTGCCCGGCGCGGACGAGCGCGCCGCCGAACGCGCCGCCCGCGCCGTCGCCGAGGAACTGCGCCGCCTGCTGGCGCTGCCCGCCCCCGACCCGCCGCTGGTCATCGACCCCGACCTGCGCCCCGAGGGCCGCCGCGGCCCGCTCGTCCGCACCCTGGCGTCCTACGCCGCCTACTACGCCCGCTGGTCCGAGCCGTGGGAGACCCAGGCGCTGCTGCGCGCCGACCCCGTCATCGGCGACCCCGGCCTGTGCGAACGGTTCCGCGACCTCATCGACCCGATCCGCCGCCCGGCCGGCGGCATCGCCGACGACGCCGTCCGGCAGATCCGCCGCCTGAAGGCCCGCATGGAGTCCGAACGGCTCCCGCGCGGCGTCGACCCGCGCCTGCACGTCAAGCTCGGACCCGGCGGCCTGTCGGACGTCGAGTGGGCCGCCCAGCTCATCCAGCTGCGGCACGCCCACGACGTCCCGGAACTGCGCACGACCCGCACCCTCGCCGCGCTCGACGCCGCCGCCCGCGCCGGGCTGCTCGACCCCGACGACGCCGAGGTGCTCGCCGCCGCGTGGAAGCTCGCGACCCGCATCCGCGGCGCCGTCATGCTCGTCCGCGGCCGGGCCTCCGACGTGCTGCCCACCGACAACCGCAGCGACCGCAGCGCCGTCGCCCGCGTCCTCGGGTACACGACCGCGGGCGACCTGCTGGAGGACCACCGCCGCTGCACCCGCCGCGCCCGCGCCGTCGTCGAGCGGGTCTTCTACGGCTACGAGGACTGACCGGCGCCCACCGGCTCCGGACGGTCGCCGGCGGCGGGCCGCGGCGACGGAGCGGGCACGGCGGGGGAGGACCGCCCGAGCAGCCGGGCCCGCGCGCCCGGCAGCAGCCGCGCGTACAGCAGCCACGACAGCGCCAGCGCGCCCGCGACCACCGCGAACCCCGCGACCGCGTCCAGCACGTAGTGGTTCGCCGTCGCGAGGATCACCAGCGTCGTCGTCAGCGGGTACAGCACGCCCAGCGCCTGCAGCCACCGCCGGGCCGTCAGCCGCACCACGACGAACCCGCACCACAGCGCCCAGCCCGCGTGCATCGACGGCATCGCCGCGTACTGGTTCGTCATCGTCGCCGACGCGTCGCTCGCGTACAGGCCGAACGACTGCAGCGCCGTCACCGGGTCGACGAACCCCGCCTCGTGCAGGAACCGCGGCGGCGCGAGCGGGTACAGCCAGAAGCCGAGCACCGCCACCCCGGTCGCGATCATCAGGGACGTCCGGAGCCACCGGTAGTCCTGCGGCCTGCGCAGGTACAGCCACACCACCATGCCGAGCGTCACGGCGAAGTGCATCGTCGCGTAGAAGACGTTCGCCGCGCGCGCCAGCCACGGAAGCTCCAGCAGCGCCCGGTTGAGCGAGAGCTCGACGTCGAGGCCCAGCGCGCCCTCGAGCCGCAGGATCTGGTCCGCGTGGGCGAACGCGGACGCGGTGCCGTCCTGGACCAGCACGATGCGCGTGAGCGAGTAACCGGAGTAGAACAGGACGATCAGCAGCAGCTCCCGCCACACCGGGGGTACCGTGAACACCCGGCGCCGCGGCGTCGCGGACGGCCTTCGCCGCTCACCGCGCGGGGCCGGGTGGGCCGGGGCTCGGTGAGCGGCCGGGGGGGCGATCTGGGCCATACCGACCATCCTTCTCCGATGGTCGCGACATGTGATCACCGCAGCGAACGGTCTTCACCTCAGACCTGAGTAGTACGACCCTGAGGCCGTATCCGGTCTTTGGGCGGAGTTCACCCACGCTTTCGGTTGATTTCCGATGCCTCGGCTCCGCCTCGCGGACCCCGTGCCGCGGGCACGTCCGCCGCCCCGCTCCCCGGCCCTTCGGCCCCCGCCCATGAATACCAGGTCCCCTGAACTCCAGGTCCCCGCGACGCGCGCGGCCCCGGCGGGAAACCCGCCGGGGCCGCGCGAATCAGGACGGATCCTGGACGTCGCAGGACGTCGCCTTCCGATCCCCCGTCAGCAGTGGGACGCCACCGCACGATCGAATCAGATGTCGTAGTACATCTCGAACTCGTGGGGGTGGGGGCGGAGGCGGATCGGGTCGATCTCGTACTCGTTCTTCATCGAGATCCAGGTGTCGATGAGGTCCTGGGTGAAGACGCCGCCCTCGAGCAGGTAGTCGTGGTCGGCCTCGAGGGCCGCGAGGACCTCGGGGAGGGAGCCGGGAACCTGCGGGATCGCGCGGGCCTCCTCCGGCGGGAGCTCGTAGAGGTCCTTGTCGACCGGCTCGGCGGGCTCGATCTTGTTCTTGATGCCGTCCAGGCCGGCCATCAGCATCGCCGAGAAGGCCAGGTACGGGTTGCAGGACGGGTCCGGGACGCGGAACTCGACGCGCTTGGCCTTCGGGTTGGAGCCGGTGATCGGGATCCGGATGCAGGCCGACCGGTTCCGCTGCGAGTAGACGAGGTTGACCGGGGCCTCGAAGCCGGGGACCAGGCGGTGGTAGGAGTTCACCGTCGGGTTGGTGAAGGCCAGCAGGGACGGCGCGTGCTTGAGCAGGCCGCCGATGTAGTAGCGGGCGTTGTCGGACAGGCCCGCGTACCCGACCTCGTCGTAGAACAGCGGCGAGCCGTCCTTCCACAGCGACTGGTGGCAGTGCATGCCGGACCCGTTGTCGCCGAAGATCGGCTTGGGCATGAACGTGACGGTCTTGCCGGCGGCGCGCGCGACGCTCTTGACGACGTACTTGTAGAGCAGGAGGTTGTCGGCGGCCTTCAGGAGGGTGTCGAACTTGACGCCGATCTCGGACTGGCCCGCGGTGCCGACCTCGTGGTGGTGCAGCTCGACGTCGATGCCGACGTTCAGCAGCTGCGCCGACATCTCCGAGCGCAGGTCCGCGTAGTGGTCCATCGGCGGGACGGGGAAGTAGCCGCCCTTGTAGCCCGGCTTGGCGCCCAGGTTGCCGCCCGGCTCCTCACGGCCGGTGTTCCACGCGCCCTCGACGGAGTCCAGGTGGTAGAAGCCGGCGTTCGGCGACGTCTGGAAGCGGACGTCGTCGAAGATGTAGAACTCCGCCTCGGGGCCGAAGTAGCAGGTGTCGGCGATCCCGGAACCGCGCAGGTAGTCCTGGGCCTTCTTGGCGACGTTGCGCGGGTCGCGGCTGTAGGGCTCCCCGGTCAGCGGGTCGTGCACGAAGAAGTTCAGGTTCAGCGTCTTGTGCTGCCGGAACGGGTCGAGCACGGCGGTCGCCGGGTCGGGCAGCAGCAGCATGTCCGACTCGTGGATCTCCTGGAACCCGCGGACGGACGAGCCGTCGAACATCAGGCCCTCGGTGAAGATGCTCTCGTCGAAGCGCTCGACGGGGAACGTGAGGTGCTGCATCTTCCCCGGCAGGTCCACGAACCGGCAGTCGACGAACCGTACGTCCTCGTTCCTGATATAGCTCAGGATCTCTTCGGCGCTGCTGAACATCCGGCCTCCTTGGCACTCCTTGGCTATCCAAGAGGCTAGGCAGCCGCCGTTTCCCGGCCATGTCCCATATGTTTCGAGCGTGTTACGCGAGTCGTCCTTCCTGTGACGGGACGCCGGGGGCGAGGGCCCGTCGGAACCCGCCGGGGGAGCGGATAGCGTAGGGACATGAGCAGTGGCAAGGGCCCGCGCTGGACGCAGACGTGGCTGAGCGGCGCGCGCGCCGCAGGGGCCGACCTCGGGGACCCCGGGGAGCGGTTCGGTTTCCCGGAGAGCGGCAGCGGCGCCGTCGCGAGCTACCCGCGCAGGATCGGCGCGCTGTTCGTCGACTGGGGGCTGTCGATGCTGGTCGCGAGCCTGCTGGCGCGCACCCTCGAGTGGGGGCCGCCCGAGCGCAGCACCTGGACGCTCGTCGTCTTCGGCATCCAGGCGTGGCTGCTCACCTCGCTGATCGGCATGACGATCGGCAAGCGGCTGTGCGGGATCCGCGTGGTCCGCCTGGACGGCCGTCCCGTCGGGCTCGCCTGGGGCCTCGCGCGCACGCTGCTGCTGCTCCTGGTCGTCCCGGCGCTGCTCTGGGACCGCGACTACCGCGGCCTGCACGACCGGGCGGCGAACACCGCCGTCGTGAACATCTGACCGGACGCCCGCGCGTCCACCGCGCGAACCCTACGGCGAAGCGCCCCGTCCCGGCGGCCGGGAGGGGGCGCTTTCGTCTCGCCGTCGCGGCGTCAGCGCATCCGGGGCTTGGGACCCTTGGGCATCTTCGCGCCCTTCGGGATCGGCCCCTTCGGCATCTGCATCGCGCGGGGGAGCGCCTGCAGCCGGTCGTTCAGCTCCGCGACCTGGCCCTTGCTGAGGTTGCGCGGCAGCTTCATCAGGTGCCGCTGCAGCTTGTCCACCGGGACCTGCCCCTCCTCGTCGCCCACCTGGACGTCGTAGATGGGGACCTGCTGGGCCGCGCGGGAGATGCGCTTCTTCTCCGCGCCGAGCAGGTGCCCGACACGGTTGCGGGGCCCCTCGGAGACCAGCACGACACCGGCCCGCCCGACCGCGCGGTGCACCATGTCGAGGTTGCGGTTGCCGGCCACCGCCTCGGTGACGGTCCAGCCGCCGCGCATGTTCTTCAGGATCGCGGCGGCCGCGCCCGGCTGCCCGGCGATCGCCTTGTACTGGGCGCGCTGCGCCAGCTGGCCGAACACGATCATGCCGACCGCGAACGCGGCCAGGATGCCCAGCGGGATGAAGAACCACAGCTGGCCGAAGATCAGCCCGAGGACGACGATGACGGCCAGCGTGCCGATCGCCGAGGCGAAGACGATCGGGAGGGCCTTCGGGTTCGCCTGGTGCAGGACCTGGGCGACCATGCGGATCTGCTTGAGGCGGCCCGGACGCTCCTGGCCTCCGTCTGCGGGCTTTTTCGACATGGTTCCAAGGATAGTCGGGTCGGGGTCGTCACCGGACAGGCGATTCGTCCCCGAACTGCGTGCGCGTCAGGACTCCCGCGCCTCGATCGCCTGCTTGTAGAGGCGCCCGGCGCGGTAGCTGGAACGGACGAGCGGGCCCGACATCACGCCCGCGAAGCCGATCTCCTTGGCCTCGTCCGACAGTTCGACGAACTCCTCCGGCTTCACCCAGCGCTCGACCGGGTGGTGCCGCGGGGACGGCCGCAGGTACTGCGTGATCGTGATGAGTTCGCAACCGGCGTCGTGCAGGTCGCGCAGCGCCGCGGAGATCTCCTCGCGGGTCTCGCCCATGCCCAGGATCAGGTTCGACTTGGTGACCAGCCCGTCCTCGCGGGCCCGGGAGATCACCTCGAGGGAACGCTCGTACCGGAAGCCGGGGCGGATCCGCTTGAAGATCCGCGGGACGGTCTCCACGTTGTGCGCGAGGACCTCGGGCCGCGACGAGAACACCTCGGCGAGCTGCTCGGGCACCGCGTTGAAGTCGGGGATCAGCAGCTCGACGCCGCAGCCGGGCACGGCCGCGTGGATCTGCCGCACGGTCTCCGCGTACAGCCAGGCGCCGCCGTCCTCCAGGTCGTCGCGGGCGACGCCCGTGACGGTGGCGTACTTCAGGCCCATCGTCACGACCGACTCGGCGACGCGGCGCGGCTCGTCCCGGTCGAACTCGGCGGGCTTGCCGGTGTCGATGTTGCAGAAGTCGCAGCGCCGGGTGCACTGCTCCCCGCCGATGAGGAACGTGGCCTCGCGGTCCTCCCAGCATTCGAAGATGTTGGGACAGGCCGCCTCCTGGCACACCGTGTGCAGGCCCTCGGACTTCACCAGCCCGATGAGCTCCTTGTACTGCGGGCCCATCTTCAGCCGGGTCTTGATCCAATCCGGCTTGCGCTCGATCGGGGTCTGGCTGTTGCGTGCCTCAATGCGCAGGAGCTTGCGCCCCTCTGGTGTCACCGTTGTCACCCGTTCAGACTACGTCGCCGTTCCGGGGATCGGCACACCGCGCCGCCCCGGCCTCGCCGTCCCGCTCGTCCGGCCCGTCCGGCCGGTCCGGTCCCGTCCGCCCGGCCCGGCGTCGATGCCGTATCGGGAGGATCTCGAACGAGTGACGTTAACGGCGGTGCGCCGCGGATTCGCGTGTTTCGGTCATCTTTTTCCCCGGACGTCTCTAGGGTGGCTCCCTGTCGTCACGAAGAGTCGTCACGGCCATCGAACGGGCAACCGAGCGGACAGGAGGAGTGCGGTGGGTCTGGCAATGTCGTACCTCAGGGTGCCGCCGGTTCTGGAGGGCGAGACCGATCCGGGCAGGATCGCCCGCAACGTCTTCGGCGACCGGGAGTGGCGCCGCCGCGCCGCGCCCGGGCCCGTCGACCTCGGCGGCGCCTGGCAGGCGCTCCACTATTTGCTGACGGGCGACGCGTGGGACGGCCGCCAGCCCGAGGCGGACGTGGTGTGCGGCGGCCGGCTGCTCACCGAGGACGGCGCCGACGAACTCGGGATGGACGTCGTCTACCTGGCCCCGGACCGCGTGAAACCGGCGGCCGACCACCTGGCGGCGACGCCGTTCGCCGACGTCGCGGCCCGCTTCGACCCCGCCGCGATGCACGCGGCGGGCGTCCAGGACGCGGCCGGTCTCGACGCCGCCGCGCGCGACGAGGTGCTCGCCCCCGCCTACCGGGCCCTCACCGGCCTCTTCCGCGCGGCCGCCGACGACGGCGAGGCCGTCTACAAGGTGATGTTCGCGTCCTGAGGGCGCGGAGGACGCGGGGCCTCAGAGGGAGGCGAGGAGGCGGGGCTCGAGGCGCGTCTCCTTCGCGGTGCCAGGGCCGTCCGGCTCCACCCGGTAGGCGCCCGCCTCCTGCCGGAACGAGACGGCCTGGACGAACTCGGTCCCCACGTAGTGCAGGGCGACCGACTCGTCCGCCGCGTAACCGCCCGGCAGGGTGCCTTCGCCGACGAGCTGCTGCAGCAGCGGACGCCGCTGCGGGTCGCTGTCGTAGTGGACGCCGCAGGAGTACGGCAGGAACCCGAGGCCGTCGGTCAGCGGGCGCAGCTGCGGGCCGAACGAGTCGGTGTTGCCGCCGGCGTGCCAGCACAGGGCGCCCGCGCTCTGCCCGGACAGGACGACGCCCGCCTCCCACGCCTCCCGCATGATCTCGTCGAGGCCGTGCAGCCGCCACAGCGCGAGCAGGTTGGCGACGCTGCCGCCCGACACGTACACGAGGTCCTGGGTGAGCAGGTGCGCCCGCATGTCCGCCACGTTCGGCATCGGGAACAGCGCCAGATGGCTGACCTCGGCGTCCAGCGCGGAGAACGCGGCGTAGAAGCGGGACACGTACTCGGCGCCGTCGCCCACGGCGGTGGCGAGGAAGCAGACGCGGGGACGGTCCTGCCCGGTGAGGTCGGCGGCGTACCGCAGCAGCGGGCTCGGCGCGAGCCCCTCACGGCCGTCGGGGACGAACGACCCGCCGCCGATCGCGAGAATGTGCGGCTGTCCGTCGGTGCTCATGCGCCCTCCTCGAGGCCGTTCTCCAAGGCCCTTTCGCTGACGCTGTCACCGTACGGCCGGTGGGGATCGCGGGCCGCGACTTTGACGAATCTTGAGCGGAACGCGCGGAAACCCCGCCGTCCGGGGGGACGGCGGGGCCTCCGGTGAACCGGGGAAGGATCAGAGGCCGAGCTCGGACTCGAAGTTGCCCTCCTCCAGGCGGTGCTTGACGGTGCCCAGGAAACGGGCGGCGTCGGCGCCGTCGATGAGCCGGTGGTCGTAGGTCAGGGCGAGGTAGACCATGGACCGGACGGCGATGACCTCGCCCAGCTCGGGGTCGTCGATGACGGCGGGGCGCTTGACGACCGCGCCCGTGCCGAGCATGCCGACCTGCGGCTGGTTGAGGATCGGGGTGTCGAACAGGGCGCCGCGGCTGCCGGTGTTGGTCAGCGTGAACGTGCCGCCGGACAGCTCGTCCGGGCTGACGTTGCCGGTGCGGGTCCGCTCGGCGAGGTCGGCGATGCGCTGCGCGAGCCCGGCCAGGTTGAGCTGCCCGGCGTTGTCGATCACCGGGACCATCAGGCCGCGCTCCTGGACGTCCACCGCGATGCCGAGGTTCTCGACGTCGTGGTAGGTGACCTCGTTCGTCTCGCTGTTGATGACGGCGTTGAGCTTCGGGTGCGCCTTGAGCGCCTCGAGCGTCGCCATCGCGAAGAACGGCAGGAAGGACAGCTTGACGCCCTCGCGGGCCTCGAAGTCGGCCTTGGCCTGCGCGCGCAGCCGCGCGATCTTGGTGACGTCCACCTCGACGACGGTGGTGAGCTGCGCCGACACCTGCAGCGACTCCACCATGCGGCGGGCGATCGTCTGCCGGATCCGCGACATCGGCTCGGTCTTGCCGCGCAGCGCGAGCTGCTCGGCCGGGGCGGCGGCGGGCGCCGGGGCCGTGTGCCGCCCGGACGGGCGCGCGGCTGGCGCGGCGG
>NZ_JBHTJA010000160.1:0-10455 GCF_042675525.1 Actinomadura sediminis | reverse complement strand
GGGGTTCGGTCCCCGGCGCGGCGGCGCCCGTCGCGGTCGCGGCGGCACGCAGGGCGCGTTCGGCCGTCCCGGCGGACGTCCCGCACGCGGGCGCAAGTCGAAGCGGGCGCGTCGTCAAGAGTTCGAGAACATGCAGGCGCCCGCCGTCGGCGGCGTCTCGGCCCCGCGCGGCAACGGCAAGACCATCCGGCTGCCGCAGGGCGCCTCGCTGACCGACTTCGCCGAGAAGATCGGCGCCAACCCGGCGTCGCTCGTCGCGATCATGATGCACCTCGGCAAGATGGTCACCGCCACGCAGTCCGTCGACCCCGACGACCTGCAGGCGCTCGGGCTCGAGCTGGACTTCGACGTCCAGGTCGTCAGCCCCGAGGACGAGGACCGCGCGCTGCTCGAGTCGTTCGACATCGAGTACGGCGAGGACGAGGGCGGCGAGGAGAACCTCCAGCCGCGTCCGCCCGTGGTCACCGTCATGGGCCACGTCGACCACGGTAAGACCAAGCTGCTGGACGCCGTCCGGCACGCCAACGTGCAGGCGGGCGAGGCCGGCGGCATCACCCAGCACATCGGCGCTTACCAGGTCGAGACCGAGGTCGACGGCGAAGAGCGCAAGATCACCTTCATCGACACCCCGGGTCACGAGGCGTTCACCGCCATGCGTGCCCGCGGTGCCGACACCACCGACCTGGTGGTGCTGGTGGTCGCCGCGGACGACGGCGTCAAGCCGCAGACGACCGAGGCGATCGACCACGCCACCGCGGCCGGGGTGCCGATCGTGGTCGCGGTCAACAAGATCGACGTCGAGGGCGCCGACCCGAACAAGGTGCGGGCGCAGCTGACCGAGTACGGCCTGGTCGCCGAGGAGTTCGGCGGGCAGACCATGTTCGTGGACGTCTCGGCCAAGCAGGGCATCAACATCGACGGCCTGCTCGAGTCGATCATCCTGACCGCGGACGCCGAGCTCGACCTGAAGGCCAACCCCGACATGCCCGCCCAGGGCTCGGCCATCGAGGCCCACCTGGACAAGGGCCGGGGCGCCGTGGCGACCGTGCTGGTGCAGCGCGGCACGCTGCGGGTCGGCGACTCGATCGTCTGCGGCGTGGCCAACGGCCGCGTCCGGGCGATGCTCGACGAGAACGGCAACAACGTCGAGGAGGCGGGCCCGTCCCGTCCGGTGCTGGTGCTCGGCCTCGCGGCCGTCCCCGGCGCGGGCGACAACTTCCTGGTCGTCGACGACGACCGGGTCGCCCGGCAGATCGCCGACAAGCGGGTCGCGCGCAAGCGCAACGCCGAACTGCTGCGCAGCCGCAAGAGCAGCTCCCTCGAGGAACTGTTCAAGGACTTCCAGCAGGGCAAGCGGGAAGAGCTGCTGCTCATCCTCAAGGGCGACGTGTCCGGTTCGGTCGAGGCCCTGGAGGACTCGCTCCTCAAGATCGACGTGGGCGACGAGGTCAGCCTGCGGATCATCCGCCGCGGTGTCGGCGCGATCACGCAGGACGACGTCAACCTGTCGCTGGCGTCCGAGGAGGGCGCGGTCATCATCGGCTTCAACGTGCGGCCCGAGCGGAACGCACAGGAGCTCGCCGACCGCGAAGGCGTCGACATCCGGTACTACTCGGTCATCTACCAGGCGATCGAGGAGATCGAGGCGGCCCTCAAGGGCATGCTCAAGCCGGAGTACGAGGAGGCCCAGCTCGGCACCGCGGAGATCCGCGAGATCTTCAAGGTGCCGCGGATCGGCAACGTCGCCGGCTCGATGGTCACCTCCGGCCACATCCAGCGGAACGCCAAGGCCCGTCTCGTCCGCGACGGCGTCGTGGTCGCCGACAACCTCACGGTGTCGTCGCTGCGCCGCTTCAAGGAGGACGCCACCGAGGTCCGCGAGGGCTTCGAGTGCGGTATCGGCGTGGGCTTCAACGACATCAAGCTCGGCGATGTCATCGAGTGCTTCGAGATGCGGGAGAAGCCCCGCGTCTGAGGCGTCCGAGTCGAACGGCCGGCCGCCCGCCCGGACCCACGGGTCCGGGCGGGCGGCCGCCGTCTCGGTGCGGCCCGCGCTCGCCGAACCCGCCCGCCCGCGATGTGCTCCCCCGCGGGGTGAGTGGAACGTGACGGTGCGGGGTGCTCGACCGAAAAACGGTGACATGGCGCCAGGCGGATCTCATAGCCTGGCGTCTGTCATGTCCGGTCCGGCCCCGCCGAAGACGGAGGTCGGGCCGGGAACACGGCGGCCGATCGCCGTCGTTCCACTTTTGAGAGATCCCGAGGTGATCGATCAGGTGTACGTGGGTGCACTGACGCTCGACCTGCTGCTGGGGGACGTCCGGTCGCTGAAGCAGAAGCGGTCCGTGGTCCGGCCCATCATCGCCGACGTGCGCAAGCACTTCCCGGGGGTGGCCGTGGCCGAGACGGGCGACAACGACCTGTACCGCCGGGCGGAGATCGGGATCGCCGTGGTCTCGGGCACCGCGGCCAACTGCACCGAGGTGCTCGAGCAGTGCGAGCGCCTCGTGTTCGGGCGGCCGGAGATCGAGCTGCTGTCGGCCAGGCGGCGGCTCTTCAATGACGAGGACTGATCCGGTGGACGGCCGGGACACGGCCGTCGCCGGACCATAGAAAGGGAGTGCGATCATGGTGGACGCAGCTCGGGCGCGCAAGCTCGCCGACCGCATCCAGCAGATCGTCGCCGAGATGCTGGAACGGCGGATCAAGGATCCGCGGCTCGGCTTCGTGACCGTGACGGACACCCGCATCACCAACGACCTGCGCGACGCCACCGTGTACTACACGGTGTACGGGTCGGACGGCGAGCGCGCCGAGACGGCGGCCGCGCTGGAGAGCGCCAAGGGCGTGATCCGCTCGGAGGTGGGCAAGCAGACGGGGATCCGGCACACGCCGAGCATCACCTTCGTCATGGACTCCCTGATGGAGAACGCCGCCCACATCGACGACCTGCTGGCGAAGGCCCGGGCCCGGGACGCCGAGGTCGCGCGCGCGGCGCGGAGCGCCTCGCCCGCCGGGGACGCCAACCCCTACCGTGAGCCCGCCGCCGACGGCGAGCCGGACGACGACGAGCTCGGCGACGAGCCCGGGTCCGACGGCGAGGACGGCTCGTCCCGGCGTTCGTCGTCGTGAGCGCCGCCGAGGACCGCGCGGTCGCGCCGGGGGCGTGGTCGCACGGACGGCCGGCCCTGCGGGCCGGCGGGTACCGGGCGGGCCACGGAGGCCACGGCACCGGCCACGACCCCGTGCCCTCTGCCGCCGGGAACGGTGCCGCCGGGAACGGTGCCGCCGGGAACGGCGTCGCCCCGTCGGGGGAGGCCGCCCCGGACACCGGCGACGGCTCCGGCGATCTCGAGTGGGACAAGGCCCTCGAGCTGATCCGCGCGGCCGACGAGGTCGTGCTCGCGTGCCATGTCGTCCCGGACGGGGACGCGCTCGGCTCGATGCTCGCGCTCGCGTTGGCGCTCCGCACGCTCGGCAAGCGGTGCCTCGCGTCGTTCGGCGAGCCGTTCACCGTCCCGGGGATCCTGCGGTTCCTCCCCGGCCAGGAACTGCTGGTCGACCCGGGACGGCTGCCCGCGTCCCCCCGGCTGATGATCTCCCTGGACGCGGCGGGCCGGGCCCGGCTCGGGTCGCTCGCCGGGCACGCCGACCGGGCCGGGGCGCTGATCGTCGTCGACCACCACGCGTCCAACACCGGGTTCGGCGGCGTGCGGCTGGTCGACCCGGACGCCGCCGCGACGGCCGTGCTGGTCGAGGAGCTGATCCGGCGGCTCGGCGTTCCCCTCGACGGGGACATCGCCCAGGGCCTGTACGCGGGGCTGGCGAGCGACACCGGGTCGTTCAAGTACCCGTGCACCACCCCCGAGGTGCACGACCTCGCGGGACGGCTGCTGACCGCCGGCGTCCGGCCCGACGCGGTCGGCCGCGAGCTGTGGGACCGGGCGCCGTTCGGTTACCTGCAGGTCCTGGCGGGCGCGCTGGCGCGGGCCCGGCTGGAGCGCGACGCCGCCGGCGGCCGGGGCCTGGTGTGGACGACGATCGCCCGGGCGGACCGGGACGCGCGCGACGTCCCCTACGATCAGCTCGAAGGCGTCATCGACCAGCTCCGCCGCACCGACGAGGCCGAGGTCGCGGTCGTGTGCAAGGAGAACGACGACGGCGACTGGTACGTGTCCATGCGCTCCAAGGGGGCGGTGGACGTCGGCCGCGCCTGCGTCGCGCTCGGCGGGGGCGGGCACCGGACCGCGGCCGCGTTCACCACGGCCGGGGATCCCGCCGGCGTCATCGACCGGCTGCGCGGCGCGCTGCGCCCGCCCGGCGAGCCCGCCGGTCCGTCCTGACCCTTCGGCCAGAGCAGTCGAACCCGGCCGGGACCCCCGGCCCTGGAATCGGAGCGCGCGTGGAGAACTCGGGGCTCGTCATCGTCGACAAGCCGGCGGACTGGACCTCGCACGACGTCGTCGGGCGCATGCGGCGGCTCGCGAAGACCCGCCGGGTCGGGCACGCGGGGACGCTCGACCCGATGGCGACGGGCGTCCTCGTGCTCGGCGTGGGGAAGGCGACCCGGCTGCTCGGGCACCTCGCCCTCACCGAGAAGGGCTACGACGCGACGATCCGGCTCGGGCAGTCCACCAACACCGACGACGCCGAGGGCGAGATCACCGCGGCGGCGTCCGCGGCGGCGGTGACCGACGAGGCGCTGCACGCGGGCGTCGCGGCGCTGACCGGACGCATCGAGCAGGTCCCGCCGCAGGTCAGCGCCATCAAGGTGAACGGCGAGCGGGCCTACAAGATGGCCCGCAAGGGCGAGGAGGTCGAGCTCAAGGCCCGTCCGGTGACCGTGCACGGCTTCACCGTGACCGGCGTCCGCCGCGACGGCGACCTGATCGACGTCGACGCGTCCGTCGCGTGCTCGTCCGGGACCTACATCCGCGCGCTGGCGCGCGACCTCGGCGCGTCCCTCGGCTGCGGCGGGCACCTGACCCGGCTGCGCCGCACCCGCGTCGGCCCGTACGACCTCGGCATGGCCCGCACGCTGGACGAACTGGCCGGCGACCTGGAGATCCTGCCGATGGACGAGGCCGTCGCCGCGGCGTTCCCGCGCCGCGACGTGTCGGCGGACGACGCCCGCAAGGTCGCGCACGGGGGGCGGCTCCCGGCGGCGGGGCTCGGGCCCGGCCCGGTCGGCGTCTTCGGCCCGGACGGTACGCTGCTCGCGCTCGTCGAGGAGCAGGGGCGCGCGGCCAGGCCGCTGGCGGTCTTCGTTCCCTGACGCGCCCGCCGCACGCCGGCGGCGTCCGTGTCGGCGCCGTGTCGGCCATCAGTGTCGGCCATCAGTGTCGATCGTCACGCCGCCACCCCGGTGCGAACGAACCTACGGCGTCGTAACCTACGTAACCGTAAGTTGGTTGTGGCACGGTCATAGCAGGAGGTGCCCATGGCGTCGGCGACGAGCGACCGCACCGCGAGCACACCCGTCGGATCCCCCACGCGCCCGAGGCTGCGCGGCTGGCTGCACATCGGCGCGTTCCCCGCCGTCCTGATCGCCGGGCTCGTCCTGGTCGCGCTCGGCCCCACGACGCAGGCCAGACTGGCCTCGGCGGTGTACGTGGCCGCGTCCGGGTTGCTGTTCGGCATCTCCGGGACCTACCACCGGCAGCGCTCCCACCGGGTCATCGAGGTGCTCCGCCGCTTCGACCACGCGAACATCTACCTGATCATCGCCGGGACGTACACGCCGTTCGCCGTCGTCGCCCTGGACGGCGGCGTCCGCATCGCCGTCCTGGCCACCGTGTGGACGGGCGCGATCGCCGGCGTCGTGTTCCGGACGGTCTGGATCGGCGCCCCGCGCGCCCTCTACGTCACCCTGTACATCGTCCTGGGCTGGGTCGCGGTGTTCTTCATGCCGCAGTTCCTCGACGGCGCGGGCGTCGCGGCGTGCGTCCTCGTCGCGGCCGGCGGCATCTGCTACAGCCTGGGCGGGGTCGTGTACGGACTGCGCCGCCCCGACCCGTCGCCGCGCTGGTTCGGTTTCCATGAGGTGTTCCACACGTTCACGCTCGTGGCGTACATCCTGCAGTACATCGCGGTTTCGCTGGTCGTCTACCAGTCCGGTTGATCCGGGCCGCGCGCGCTCCGCACGCGTTCACCCGCGTTAGGGCGCCCCTCCCACGACGGCGGCTCGGGACGCATGGCACCCTTTATGGCGACGGCAAGGACCCGGCAGACGAGAACCGGGCGGATACGTCCTACGCAGGGAGAGCATGGTGCGGCGCTGGCATGGCCTCGACGAGGTACCCGCCGACTGGGGCCGTTCGGTGGTCACCATCGGCGTGTTCGACGGTGTGCACCGCGGGCATCAGCGGATCGTCGGCGCCGCCGCCGAGGAGGCCCGGCGGCGCGGGCTCCGCTCCGTGGTGATCACTTTCGATCCGCACCCGGACGAGGTCGTGCGGCCCGGCACCCACCCGCCGCTGCTGGCCACCACCGGCCGCCGCATCGAGCTCCTCGAGGGGCTCGGCACCGACGCGGTCGTGGTCGTCCCGTTCACGCTGGAACTGTCGAAGACGCCGCCGGACGAGTTCGTCCAGCAGGTCCTCGTGGACCGGCTGCACGCGGCGCACGTCATCGTCGGCGAGGACTTCCGGTTCGGGCACAAGGCCAAGGGCGACATCGCGCTGCTGCAGGAGCTCGGCGGCAAGTACGACTTCACGGCCGAGGGCGTCCCGCTGGTGGCGGACGGCGACACGATCTCCTCGACGTCCATCCGCGAGCGGCTGGAGGCGGGGCAGGTGGAGGCCGCCGCCGAGACGCTCGGGCGGCCGCACCGCGTGGAGGGCGTCGTCGTGCGCGGCCACCGCCGCGGGCGGGCGCTCGGCTTCCCGACCGCGAACCTGGAGACGCGGCCGAACACCGCGATCCCCGCGGACGGCGTCTACGGCGGCTGGCTGGTCTGCGACTCCGACCGCTACCCGGGCTTTCGCTGGCCCGCCGCGATCTCCATCGGGACGAACCCGACGTTCGAGGGCGCGGGGGAGCGGACCGTCGAGGCGTACGCGCTCGACCGCGACGACCTCGACCTGTACGGCGAGCACATGGGCGTCGACTTCACCGCCCGCATCCGGGACACGCTCAAGTTCGACTCGATCGACGCGCTCGTCGAGGAGATGCACCGGGACGTCGACCGCGCCCGCGAGATCACCTCGGACGCGTCCGACGCCTCCGGCGGGGGTTCCGCGACGCCCGGGGCCTGACGTCCCGCGGGGACGGGCGCGCGCCGCACCCTCCGTGATCATCCGGAATCCGGACCGTGACGGTGCGTCGACCCGGCATGGTACGGTGAAGAATCGCCGGGAAGGGCCCCGGCGCGGCTGGCTGCACCCTCATGCGGCTCGCCACATCTCTCAATGACGCACCATGCGGACCGTCCGCCCGTTTCCGGGCCGGGATCTGCGGGTGACGACCTTACGAAGGAGCCACGTGTCGCTCGACACCGCCACGAAGAAGCAGATCATCGCCGAGTACGCGACCACTGAGGGTGACACCGGGTCTCCGGAGGTCCAGGTCGCGCTGCTGACCCGGCGCATCACCGATCTGACCGAGCACCTCAAGGAGCACAAGCACGACCACCACAGCCGCCGCGGCCTCCTGCTGCTGGTCGGCCAGCGTCGTCGGCTCCTGAAGTACCTCGCCAACAAGGACATCAACCGGTACCGGAAGCTGATCGAGCGTCTCGGTCTGCGCCGCTAGCGGTGTGAGGGAGTGGCCGCCGGGCCACTCCCTTCCTTTTATGGCCGGGCGGGGCCGTGCGGCCCCCCGGCCGGGCCGGGGCCGGCCGGCGGCCCGCCCCGGCGCACGACGCGCCCGTCCGGCCCTCCGGCCGGACCGGACGCACAACCGAAGAGAAGAGCCTCGCGGACACCGCTGGTGCGGGCCGGTCCTCGGTAGTGGCTTCCGGATCCGTTCCGCCCGCGTCGGCGGGCACTGGATCCGGGTGCTTCGATCGAAGACCGGCAGCGTGACAAGCCACGGGAAACGGCCGCGAGGACCGATGACCGGAACCTGAGGAGGTTTCCCGTGACAGAAGCCGTGCGCATCGACGGAGCGCAGAGCACCGAGGCCGTGATCGACAACGGCACGTTCGGCACCCGCACCATCCGTTTCGAGACCGGCCGGCTGGCCCGCCAGGCCGCCGGCTCGGCCGTCGCCTACCTGGACGACGAGACGATGGTGCTGTCGGCGACCACCGCGTCGAAGAAGCCCAAGGAGAACCTGGACTTCTTCCCGCTGACCGTGGACGTCGAGGAGCGGATGTACGCGGCCGGGCGGATCCCCGGCTCGTTCTTCCGCCGCGAGGGCCGTCCCTCCGAGGACGCGATCCTGACCTGCCGCCTCATCGACCGGCCGCTGCGCCCGTCCTTCACCAAGGGCCTGCGCAACGAGATCCAGGTCGTCGAGACGATCATGGCGCTGCACCCCGATCACCTGTACGACGTCGTGGCGATCAACGCCGCCTCGATGTCCACCCAGCTGGCCGGGCTGCCGTTCTCCGGCCCGATCGGCGGCGTCCGCGTCGCGCTGATCGACGGCCAGTGGGTCGGCTTCCCGACGCACCCCGAGCTGGAGCGCGCCACGTTCGACATGGTCGTCGCCGGCCGCGTCCTGGAGGACGGCGACGTCGCGATCATGATGGTCGAGGCCGAGTCGACCCGCGACACCCTCAAGCTCGTCGCCGAGGGCGCCGCCGCGCCGACCGAGGAGATCGTCGCCGAGGGCCTCGACGCCGCCAAGCCGTTCATCAAGGTGCTGTGCCGGGCGCAGAGCGACCTCGCCGCCGTCGCCGCCAAGCCGACCGCCGAGTACCCGATCTTCCTGGACTACCAGGACGACGCGCTCGACGCCGTCACCGAGGCCGTCAGCGGCGACCTCGCGCAGGCGCTCACCATCGCCGGCAAGCAGGAGCGCGAGACCCGCCTCGACGAGCTCAAGGCGGCCGCCGCCGAGAAGCTCGCCGAGCGGTTCGAGGGACGCGAGAAGGAGATCTCCGCCGCGTTCCGCGCCCTCACCAAGAAGCTCGTCCGCGAGCGCGTCGTCCGGGACGGGCTGCGCATCGACGGCCGCGGCCCCAAGGACATCCGCCAGCTCACCGCCGAGGCGCACGTCCTCCCGCGGGTGCACGGCTCGGCGATCTTCGAGCGCGGCGAGACGCAGATCATGGGCGTGACCACGCTCAACATGCTCCGCATGGAGCAGATGATCGACACGCTCAACCCCGAGCGCACCAAGCGCTACATGCACAACTACAACTTCCCGCCGTACTCCACCGGTGAGACCGGCCGGGTCGGCTCGCCGAAGCGGCGCGAGATCGGGCACGGGGCCCTCGCCGAGCGCGCCCTGCTGCCGGTCCTGCCGACCCGCGAGGAGTTCCCGTACGCGATCCGGCAGGTGTCGGAGGCGCTCGGTTCCAACGGCTCGACCTCGATGGGCTCGGTCTGCGCGTCCACGATGTCGCTGCTGGACGCGGGCGTCCCGCTCAAGCAGATGGTCGCGGGCATCGCGATGGGCCTGATCCACGAGGGCGGCGAGTACGTCACCCTCACCGACATCCTCGGCGCCGAGGACGCGTTCGGCGACATGGACTTCAAGGTCGCCGGCACCCGCGACCTGATCACCGCGCTGCAGCTCGACACCAAGCTCGACGGCATCCCCGCCTCGGTGCTGTCCGCCGCGCTGAAGCAGGCCAAGGGCGCCCGGCTGGCGATCCTCGACGTGATGCAGGAGGCCATCGAGGCGCCCGCCGAGATGAGCCCGAACGCGCCGCGGATCATCACCATCAAGGTCCCGGTCGACAAGATCGGCGAGGTCATCGGCCCCAAGGGCAAGATGATCAACTCGATCCAGGACGACACCGGCGCCGACATCACCATCGAGGACGACGGCACGATCTACGTCGGCGCCACCGACGGCCCGTCCGCCGAGGCCGCGCGGCAGGCGATCAACTCGATCGCCAACCCGCACATGCCCGAGGTCGGCGAGCGGTTCCTCGGCACCGTCGTCAAGACGACGACGTTCGGCGCGTTCGTGTCGCTGCTGCCCGGCAAGGACGGCCTGCTGCACGTCTCGCAGATCCGCAAGCTGCACGGCGGCGCCCGGATCGAGAACGTCGAGGACGTCATCGGCGTCGGCGAGAAGATCCAGGTCGAGGTCACCGAGATCGACCAGCGCGGCAAGCTGTCGCTGGTCCCCGTCGACGTGATCGAGCGGGAGTCCGCGGAGTCGGCGGGCGGCGACTCCGGGGAGGCCGCCGAGGCCCCCGAGGCGTCCGCCGAGAACGGCGACGGCGAGTCCGGCGAGCGCCGCGCGCCGCGCCGCCGCCGCGCCCGCCGCGGCGTCCACGACGCCGCCCAGCGCAACTCCTGACCGCGCACGACGGCCGACCGGCCCGCCCGCCCG
>NZ_JBHTJA010000159.1:0-10547 GCF_042675525.1 Actinomadura sediminis | reverse complement strand
CGACGGCTTCTTCGACGCGCTCGACGGCGCGCAGCGAGCGGCGCTGCGGCGGGCGGGCAGCCCGTACGCCTACCCGGCCCGGGCCCCGCTGTGCTACCAGGGCGAGGACTCCGACCACATCATCGTGATCGAGTCCGGCTGGGCGAAGGTCGCGTCGGGGACCGAGGACGGCCGCGAGATCATCCTGGCCGTGCGCGGGCCGGGCGACCTGGTGTGCGAGAGCGCGGTGCTCGGCAGCCGGCAGCGGTCGGCCACCGTCACCGCGCTGAGCGCGGTGCGGGCGCTGATCGTCCCGGCGGCGCGGTTCACCGCGTTCCTGGACGCCCACCCCGGGATGTGGCTGCTGGTCAGCGGGACGTTCGTGCGCCGCCTGGACGACGCCGACCGGCGCCTGCAGGCGTCGGTGTCCGCCCAGGGCGCCCGGCGGCTCGCGCTGCTGCTCGCCGACCTCGCCGACCTGTCGGTCCGGCACGCGCCGCCCGCGCCGGACGGCGGGGTCGAGATCGCCCCGCCGCTGTCCCAGGAGGAGTTGGGCGGCTGCATCGACGCCTCCCGCGAGACGGTCGCGCGGGCCCTCGCCGTGCTCCGCGACGCCGGGCTCGTCCGGACGGCACGCCGCCGCATCGCCGTCCGGGACGCCAGCGCGTTGCGCGCCTTCGCCGAGAACGCGCTGGACTGATCATCGGCGGATGTGCCCGGCCCGGTGCCTTTACATTGTAGATCAATTTCGCAGGCCCGGTTCCCGGATCGGCGCGGAGGCCGTGCGGGCCTCACCGGGGTGCGGCGGCGGCCGGTTCGCGCCGGGCGGGGGTCTCCTGGTCGGCGAGCCAGCCGAGGATGCCCTCGACGGCGTCGCGGCAGCCGCCGCAGCCGGTGCCGGCGCGGGTCTCGCGGGCGACGTCGGCGGCGGTGCGGGCGCCGTCCTCCCATGCCTCCCGGACGCGGCGCTTGGTGACGCCGTTGCACTGGCAGACGGTCGCGGCGTCCGGCATCCGCAGCGGCGAGTCGGCCCGCATCCCGCCGCCGTCCCGGCCGCCGGCGCCGGGGAACAGCAGCGCCAGGCGTTCGGCGGGCACCGGCGCGGCGCGGTCGTAGAGCTGGGTGAGGGTCCCGGCGGCGGCGGTCTCGCCGAGCAGGATCGCGCCGATCAGCCGGCCGTCCCGGATGACGGCCTTCTTGTAGGTGCCGCGGGAGACGTCGGTGAACCGGACGACCTCGACGCCGTCGTCCTCGTCGCCGAAGTGGGTCTCGCCCATCGACGCGAGCTCGATCCCGGCGGCTTTCAGCCGGGTGATCTGGCGGGCGCCGGTGAAGCGGGCACCCGGTTCGGTGCCGGCGAGCAGCCCGGCGAGGATCCCCGCCTGCTCCCAGGCGGGCGCGACCAGCCCGTACACCTCGTCGCGGTGCTCGGAGCATTCGCCGATGGCGCGGACGGACGGGTCGGCGACCGAGCGCAGCTCGTCGTCGACGATCACGCCGCGGCCGACGGCGAGGCCGGCGTCGCGGGCGAGCGCCGTCTCGGGCCGGACGCCGCAGGCGACGACGACCAGGTCGGCGTCGACCGTCTCGGCGGTGCCGCCGGCGTCCAGTTCCACGCCGGTGACCCTGCGGTCGTCGCCGGTCCCGGACGTGCGGACGCCGGTGACGCCGACGCCGACGCGGGTGCCGACGCCGAGCCCGGCGAGCGTCCGCGCCAGGACCCGGCCCGCGGCGGGGTCGAGCTGCCGTTCCATCAGGTGCCCGGCCAGGTGCAGGACGGTGACGTCCAGCCCGCGCCCGGCGAGGCCGCGGGCGGCCTCGATGCCGAGCAGCCCGCCGCCGATCACCGCGGCGCGGCGCGCGGTGTCGGCGAGCTCGCTGATGCGGCGGCAGTCGTCCAGGGTGCGGAACGCGAGCGCACCGGACGGCATGCCCTCGGCGAGGCCGGGCATCGGCGGGACGAACGCGGTGCTGCCGGTGGCGAGGACGAGCGTGCCGTACGGGGTGACGGTCCCGTCGGACGCGTGCACGGTGCGGGCGGCGCGGTCGATGCGGGTCACCTCCACGCCGAGGCGGGCGTCGACGCCGTGCGCGGCGTACCAGGCGGCGTCGACGAGCGCGATGTGCTCGGGGTCGGCGGCCCCGGCGAGGACGTTCGACAGCAGCACCCGGTTGTAGGGCCGCTGCGGTTCCGCGCCGAACACGGTGATCGGGACGGACGGGTCGCGGTCGCGCAGCTCGCCGACGAACCGGGCCCCGGCCATGCCGTTGCCGACGACGACCACCCCGTCCGCGGCGCTCACCGGCCCACCGCCTCGGGCCGCCGCGGGCCGATCCGCAGCAGCGGCTTGATCTGCTCGCGTTCGACCTCGAACTCGATGCTGGGGTCGGGCGTCTCGGGCGCGTTGACGAACGAGACGAACCGGCGGAGCCGCTCCGGGTCGTCCAGCACGTCGCTCCACTCGTCGGAGTAGGACGCGACGTGCCTTTCCATGGCGGCGTCGAGTTCGGCGCAGATGCCGAGCCGGTCCTCCATGACGACCTCCCGGAGGTAGTCGAGGCCGCCGTCCAGGTCCTCCAGCCAGCTCGCGGTGCGCTGCAGCCGGTCGGCGGTGCGGATGTAGAACATCAGGAACCGGTCGATCGCGGTGATCAGCTCGTCGTCGGACAGGTCGCTCGCGAGCAGGTCGGCGTGCCGGGGCCGCATGCCGCCGTTCCCGGCGACGTAGAGGTTCCAGCCGTTCTCGGTGGCGATGATCCCGAAGTCCTTGCTCTGCGCCTCGGCGCACTCGCGGGCGCATCCGGACACGGCCGACTTGAGCTTGTGGGGGGCGCGCAGCCCCCGGTACCGCAGCTCGAGCCGGATGGCCATGGCGACGGAGTCCTGCACGCCGTAGCGGCACCACGTCGAGCCGACGCACGACTTGACCGTCCGCAGCGACTTGCCGTAGGCGTGCCCGGACTCGAACCCGGCGTCGACGAGCCGCCTCCAGATCTGCGGGAGCTGCTCGACGCGGGCGCCGAACAGGTCGATCCGCTGCCCGCCGGTGATCTTGGTGTAGAGGCCGAAGTCGCGGGCGACCTCGCCGATCACGATGAGCTTCTCGGGGGTGATCTCGCCGCCGGGGACGCGCGGGACGACCGAGTACGTGCCGTTCTTCTGCAGGTTGGCGAGGAAATGGTCGTTGGTGTCCTGCAGGGCCGCCTGCTCGCCCTCGAGGATGTGGCCGTTGCCGAGGCTGGCGAGGATGGACGCGACGGCCGGCTTGCAGATGTCGCAGCCGCGGCCCCGCCCGTGCTCCTCGACGAGGCGGGTGAAGCTGCCGATGCCGCTCGCGCGGACGATGTCGAACAGCTCGGCGCGGCTGTGGTCGAAGTGCTCGCAGATCGCCTTGCCGACCTCGACGCCCGCCGCGGTCAGCTCGGCGTCCAGGAGCTTCTTCACCAGGGGGACGCAGCTGCCGCAGCTCGTCCCGGCGCGGGTGCACGCCTTGACCTCGCCGAGATCGGTCAGCGACTGCTCCGTGACCGCGCAGCGGATCGTCTCGGCCGTCACGTTGTTGCAGGAGCACACCACCGTCGCGCCGGGCAGCTCGCCGCCCGCCGCCTCGGTGCCGCCGAACAGGACCTGGTCGGGGCTGCCGGGCAGGGCCCCGCCGACCCGGGCGCGCAGCACGGCGTAGGACTCGGCGTCGCCGACCAGGACGCCGCCCAGCAGCGTCCGGGCGTCGTCGCTGACGACGATCTTCTTGTAGACCTTCGCGACGGGGTCGGTGTAGGTGACGCCGAGCGCCCCGCCGTCGCGGTCGGCGAACGGGTCGCCGAAGCTGGCCACGTCCACGCCCATCAGCTTCAGCTTCGTGGAGGAGTCGGCGCCCTCGAACACCTCGGCGGCGTCCGGCGCCAGCAGCCGCCCGGCGACGGTCTCGGCCATCGCGAAGCACGGCGCGACCAGCCCGTACACGACGCCGTCGACGAGGGCGCACTCGCCGATCGCGAAGATCGCGGGGTCCTCGGTGCGGCAGGCGGAGTCCACGACGATCCCGCCGCGCTCCCCCACCGGCAGGCCGCAGCCGCGCGCCAGTTCGTCCCGGGGCCTGATCCCGGCGGAGAACACCACGAGCCCGGCGTCGAGCACGGTGCCGTCGGCCATCCGGACGCTCGCGACGGCGCCGTCGGGCCCGGCCTCGAGCGCGCTCATCGGGGTGCCGGCGCGCACGTCCATCCCGAGGGCCTCGATGTGGCGGCGCAGCATCGCGCCGCCGCCCTCGTCGAGCTGGCGCGGCATCAGCCACGGCGCCACCTCGACCACGGCGCTGCGCAGCCCGAGGCCCTGGACGGCGCGGGCCGCCTCGAGCCCGAGCAGCCCCCCGCCGACGACCGCGCCGGTCGTGCGTCCCGCGGCGTACGCGCGGATGGCGTCGAGGTCGTCGATCGTCCGGTAGACGAACACGCCGGGCAGGTCGGCGCCGGGCACGGGCGGGACGAACGGCGCGGACCCCGTCGCGAGGACGAGCGCGTCGTAGGGCACCTCGCGTCCCGCGTCGGTGGCGACCGTCCGCGCCGCGCGGTCGATCCCGGTGACCCGCTCGCCGGTGACCACGGCGACCGCGTCGTCGTGCGGCGGGTACGCGAGGTCGGCGCCCTCCAGGTGCGTGGTCAGCGCCACCCGGTCGTAGGCGGTCCGGCCCTCCTCGCCGATGACGGTCACGTGCCAGGTCCCGGCGGCGTCGCGCTCGCGCAGGACCTCCACCAGGCGGTGCGCGGCCGGGCCGTGGCCCACCACGACCAGCCGCCGGACGATGTCGTTGTCGGCTCCCATGCCGCCGATCATCGGGGGGGCGTATTACCCGGACAGGTCCCGCACGTCACCCGCGCGTTAACTGGCCCTCACCGCCCGCGTCCCGCCGACACGGGCCCGTAACGTCCGCCGCCCGGCCGTCCCTCGTTAGTCCGGGGCCGGGCGGGTACCACTCCCCCGACAGCCGAACGACTCGAAGGGGGAGCCCGATGGGCGAGTCGAACCACCCGATCCGGGGCGAGCACCGCTACGAGCAGAAGGTGACATCGGCGGACGAGCACGAGGAGCGTCCCGGCAAGAGCCTCGTCACCACCGACCACGAGGTCATCCGGCGGTGGGCCGACGAACGCGGGGCCGAGCCGTCGACCGTGCCCGGCAGCGAGTACGAGGGCCGCCCGGGGAGGCTCCGCTTCGACTTCCCCGGCTACGGCGGCGAGAACCTCGAGCACATCTCCTGGGACGACTGGTTCCGCACGTTCGACGAACGCGAGCTGAACTTCATCTACCAGGAGCACAAGAAGGACGGGGCCCAGAGCAACTTCTTCCGCCTGGAGAACCCGAACGACTCCGCCACGTGACGCCGGCCTGAGCTTCGGCGAGCTTCGGAGCGCACATCCGGTGCACCCGGTTCTCGATCGGCACCGAGGGCGGCGAGGGCCGCGTCGATGCCCTCGCCGCCACGCTCGTCCACCGCAAGGAGCTAGTCACGTGGCGCTCTCGCGCAGGAAGGTCTCGAGCCGGCCGGTGAATCCCGGTGCCGCGGCGACGAAGTGGCCGGCGCCCGGATGCACGCTGCGTTCGCCGCCGAGCGCATCCGCGAGCGCGTCGCAGATCCGCTCGAGCGGGGCGGCATGGCCTCCGGACGCGACGAGCACCGGGACGCCGGCGGCGCGGATCGCGTCGAGCCGTGGGCGTGCCTCGCCGGTGGCCCGGCTACCGCGGGCCCGCCGGACGGCGGCGGCCACGTCCGCGGGGAGCGGGCCGTCGCCGATGGGCGCGCCGGTGAGGCGGAGGAACTCGCGCAGCTCGGCCGGGTCCGTGTCCTCCCCGTGGGCGAGGACCGCATCGCCGATGCGCTCGAGCCGCGCCACCTCGGGATCCTCGGGGACTAGGTAGTGGAGCGGCGGCTCGATCAGGGTGAGCGAGCGCACGCCGCCCGGCGCCGCGGCGGCCGCGATCAACGTCCCGAGGACGCCGTAGGAGTGGGCGACGGCGTGCGGGCGGCCGACGAGCAGCGGCGCCAGGTCCAGGGCGTCCACCTCGAAGTCCGGACGCTCCCGCGGTGGCGGGCTCGGCGGATGACCGCGGCGATGGACATGGGCCAGGGTCCACCGATCGGCCAGCGGGGCCAAGGCCCCCCACGTCGCCCGCGGGCCTGCGCCGCCGTGCACGAGCAGGACCTCCGGCCCGGAGCCCTCGCGCACCACCACGATGTCGGCCACAGGGCGAGCATAGACCGAGGGGAACGGCGATCCCGCCCACGGCCTTTACGTAGTAAGGTGGCGTCGGGATGCAGGGTGGCGACGGGGAGGCGTCGTGGCCGTCGCTCCCCTGGCGCCGGGGGGGGCGCAACGCGGGGCGGATGTGCGACGGCCGCCCGCACGCCGTTCCGGGCTCCTGGCGGTCGGGCATGCCGGGCGATCCCGGGACGGACGGTTCGGCGGTCGTTCCGCGCGCATCCGGAGGCGCCTCGGCGATCTTCTCGCCGGGGCCGTTGAGCGTCACCGGGACCGTGGGCGCGGGAACGATCCAATTGCTCGTTTTGCAATGAGGGGACCCGTTTTTCGTTGCCGCGGCCCAATCCGGGTGTGCGAGCACACACGTATTCGCGGGTCCCCTTGATCTCGCGGTGGGACAGGCGAGACTGGCGAGCCCGAAAGCCAGGTGCGTTTCCGATCCCAAGGAGAACTCGTGGCCCCCCCGCCCCTGTCAGTCCGGAGAACCCGCCCCCCGCTGCCGTGCCATTCGCAGCGGCCCCGCATCGGCGATCTGCTCCGCCCGCATCTCGATTCGGTCGTGGAGGAGATCGCCGCGGAGATCCGCCGCCGGCTCCCCGCGTACGCCCATCCCGCCGACAGCGAGCAGGGCCGGTGGATGGTCCGGACGATCACCACGACGGTCAGCAGTTTCGTGGACTCCCTGGACGACCCGTCGCCGGACTGGTCGCCGCTCACCAAGCTGTACGCGCACATCGGCGCCCACGAGGCGTCCGAGGGGCACGGCCTCGACAGCCTGGAGGCGGCGCTCCGGCTCAGCAGCCAGATCACCTGCCGCCGGTTCATCGGCCACGCCTACGACTTCGGCTGGAGCCAGGAGACCCTGGCGACGCTCACGGAGGCGCATTTCCGGCTGCTGGCGATGCTCGTGGACGCGGCCGCGGAGGGGTACGCGTCGGCGCGCGAGGAGCTGGCGACCCGGCGCGAGGTGGCCCGCGGCCGGCTCCGGGACGTCCTGGTGGCCGATCCGCCGATCGGCCTCGAGGCGATCCGGGAGCTGGCGAAGGCCGCGGACTGGACGGCCCCCGAGACGATCTGCGCGGTGGCGCTGCGCGGCCCGGTGGCCGGCACGGCGCGGCTCGTCCCGCCGACGGTCCTGGCGGACTGGTCGGGCGACGCCCCGTACCTGGTGGTGCCCGACCCGGGCGGCCCCGGCCAGGAGCGGCTGATGGCCGCGCTGGCCGACGCCTGCCCGGGCGCGGTCGGCCCGACGGTGCCGGTGGGCCGCGGCGCGGTGTCGCTGCGGTGGGCGCGCCGGGCGGTCGCGCTGGCCGAGGAGGGCGTGCTGCCCGCGGACGGGACGGTCCGCTGCTGCGACCATCTCGCGACGCTGATCACCGCGGAGGCGCGGGATCTGGTGGAGGCGGCCGCGCCGCAGTACCTGCGGCCGCTGATGGAGCAGCCGTCGCCGCGCCGGGAGATGCTCGCGGAGACGCTGCTGACGTACTTCAACAGCGGCGGCAACGCGGTCGTCACCGGGCGGCATCTGCACATCCACCCGCAGACGGTGCGGTACCGGATCCGGGTGATCCAGGAGCTGTTCGGCGGCGAGCCGGCCGCCCCGGACACCAAGCTGGCCACCATGATCGCGCTCAACTCGATGCTGCGGCTCTTCCCGGACGCCGCCGCCGAGCCGTCGTCCGAGTGACGCCCTCGAAAGACGACGTGTGCTCGAAGACGACGTGTGAACGTCTGCGGCCGCACTGACGTCCCTCGTGCGGGCCCGCGGCGGCGCGACGCGCGGTCGTGCCGCCGCGGGCCGCCGCCGGGGCACCGGTGCTTCGGCACGCGTCCCGCTCCTCCGGGGCCGGGGGCCGGCCGTGCGCGGCCGTCCGTCCGCTCCCCCGGCACGTGCCGGCGTCGGGCACCATGGAGGGGTGACGCAGGTTGTGGAGCGGGAGGCGGGGCTGCGCGCTCTGGCCGATCTCGTCTCGGACGGGGACGTCGTGGTGCTGAGCGGCGCCGGCATCTCCACCGAGTCAGGCATACCGGACTATCGCGGTGAGACGGGACGCGGCAGGCGGCGCGGCGACCCGATGACGTACCAGGCGTTCACGGGCGGTGCGGAGGCGCGCCGCCGGTACTGGGCGCGGAGCCATCTGGGCTGGCGGCACATCAAGGCGGCGCGTCCGAACGCCGGGCACCGCGCGGTCGCGGAGCTGCAGCGCCGCGGGCTGCTCGCGGGGATCATCACCCAGAACGTGGACGGGCTGCACCAGGCGGCCGGGGCGTCCGGGGTGATCGAGCTGCACGGCTCCCTGGACCGGGTGGTGTGCCTGGCGTGCGGGGCCCGCACGCCCCGCGGGTATCTGGACGCGCGGCTGCGCGCGGCCAATCCGGGGTTCGGGGAGCGCCGGGGCGGGCACGCGGGCGAGCATCCCGGCCTGCACGGGCAGGAAGGCTCGGTCAATCCGGACGGCGACGCGGAGCTGGACGACCGGGCGATCGACGCGTTCCGGGTGGTGGGCTGCGATCGGTGCGGCGGGCCGCTGAAGCCGGACGTGGTGTTCTTCGGGGAGAACGTGCCGCCCGCCCGGGTCGCGGACTGCTTCGCGCTGACCGAGCGGGCCGGGGCGCTGCTGGTGCTGGGGTCGTCGCTGACGGTCATGTCGGGGTACCGGTTCGTCCGGCACGCGGCCCGGCACGGGATCCCGGTCGGGATCGTGAACCGGGGTCCCACGCGGGGCGACGGCGACGCGCTGCTCACGCTGGACGCGCCGCTGGGCGCGACGCTCGGCGCGCTGCTCGAGGAGCTTCCCGGCCCGGCCGCCGCTCCCTGACGCGCGTCCCCTTTCAGAGCGGAGCGGCGAGAGGTTCGGCCGGGCGGACGGCGTGCGGTTCACTCGCCGGGCGGGGACGGCGGCGGGCGGCCGGGGTCGCGGGCGAGGCCGGCGGCGGACTCCAGCAGCAGCGCGTGCACGAACGCCTGCGGGATGTTGCCGCGCAGCTGCCGCTGCCGGACGTCGTACTCCTCGGAGAACAGGCCGCTGGTGGCGCAGCCGGAGCGGGTCCGCTCGAAGGTCGCGCGGGCGCGTCCGGCGTCGCCCTGCCGGTGCTCGGCGAGGGCGAGGAAGAACCCGCAGAGGGTGAACGCGCCCTCGGCGGTGCCGAGGGGCTCGTCGTTGACCGCGTACCGGTACACGAACCCCTCCTGCACGAGGTGGTCGCGTACGGCGTCGAGAGTGGCGGCGGTGCGCGGGTCGCCGGGCGGGAGGGCGCCGCGCAGCGGCGGGATGAGCAGCGCCGCGTCGACGCGGTCGTCGCCGGGGGCGCGCCGCCACCGTCCGTCCGGGGTGAGGGACGTGCGCGAGGTCTCCGCGATCAGGGCGTCGGCGAGGGACGTCCACTCCCGGGCCTGCGCGGGCCCGGACGCGAGGACGCGGGCGGCGCGGCGGAGCCCGGCGGCGCAGATCAGCCGGGAGTGGGCCCACAGGTCGTCGTGGGTCTCCCAGATGCCGGCGTCGGGCAGCGGCCAGCGCCGGGCGATGACGTCGGCGGCGACGGCGGCGGCGCGGGCGGCGGCGGGGTCGGCGCGGTCGTGCTCGGCCGCGGCGGCGAACAGCACCAGGGCCTCGCCGAACGCGTCGAGCTGGAACTGGTCGGCGGCCCCGTTCCCGGCGACCGCGGCGGCGCCGGGGTAGCCGGGCAGGTCGAGGCCGTGCTCGTCCGGCATGATCGCGCCGGAGACGGTGTAGGCGGGGCGCAGCGCGTCCCGGTCGTCCAGGACCCGGTCGGTGACGAAGGCGACGGCGCCGCGCAGCAGGTCCGGGGGGCCGCCGTGCACGGCGGTGGCGAGCCCGGCGAAGCACTGGTCGCGGATCCAGGCGTACCGGTAGTCGAAGTTGCGGCCCTTGTCGGCGCGTTCGGGCAGGCCGGTGGTGGCGGCCGCGACCATCCCGCCGGCGCGGCTGGTGAGGCCCGTGAGCACCCCGTAGGCCAGGCGGGCGTCGCGGGGCGCGATGGTGTCCTCGCAGGACGGGACGGCGGCCAGCCAGTCGCGTTCGGTGGCGTCCCACAGCGCGTCCGGATCGAGGTCCCCGCCGGGCGCGGCGCGGGCGGCGATCTCCAGCACCAGGTCGCGGGTCTCGTCCTCGGCCAGGTCCACGGTGGCGGTGAGGACGGGGACGCCGTCGTCGCCGGTGAGGACGGCGGCCTCGTCGGCGCCGCGCCAGCGGATGCGGGCGTCGCCGGCGCGGGCCGTCCACACGGGGCCGTCGCGGCGCAGGTCGCGCATCGGGGCGCCGCCGGGGCCGCGGACGTCCAGCAGGACG
>NZ_JBHTJA010000158.1:0-10560 GCF_042675525.1 Actinomadura sediminis | reverse complement strand
CCCGCGCCGCGACGCCGCCGCGCGGCCCGGCCCCGTCGCCACGCCGCCCCCGCCGCCGCGGCCCGCCGAGGACGTCCCGGGCGCCCGCGCACCGCAGACCGAGGGGAGGCGCTGATGGACCACGGGCTCGTCAAGCGGCTCCGGCAGGAGGTCGGCGACCGGCTGGCCCAGCAGCGCCGCCTCGACGCCGCGCACGGCCTCGCCCCCATGTCCGGCGAGGACGAACGGCAGTTCGCCCGCGCGCTGATCGGCCAGGTCCTCGAGGAGTTCGCGCGCGGCGAGATCACCTCGGGACGGCGCCCGCCGAACGCCGACGAGGAGGAGGCGCTCGCGGCGGGCGTCCACGCGGCGCTGTTCGGCGTCGGCCGGCTCCAGCCGCTGCTGGAGGACCCGGAGATCGAGAACATCGACGTCAACGGCTGTGACCGGGTGTTCATCGGGTACGCGGACGGGCGCGAGGCGATGGGCGAGCCCGTCGCCGAGAGCGACGAGGAACTCGTCGAGCTGATCCAGATCCTCGCGGCCTACAGCGGCCTGTCGTCCCGCCCGTTCGACACCGCGAACCCGCAGCTCGACCTGCGCCTGCCGGACGGGTCGCGGTTGTCGGCGGTCATGGACGTCACGGTGCGGCCCGCGCTGTCGATCCGGCGCGCGCGCCTCGGCAAGGTCTTCCTCGCGGACCTGGTCGGCAACGGCACGTTCAGCCGGGAACTCGGGCTGTTCTTCCGCGCGGCGGTGCTGGCCCGCAAGAACATCATGATCGCCGGGGCGACGAACGCGGGCAAGACGACGCTGCTGCGGGCCGTCGCGAACGAGATCCCCGCGCACGAACGCCTCATCACCGTCGAACGGGCCCTCGAACTCGGGCTCGACGCGTTCCCGGAACTGCACCCCAACTGCGTCGCGTTCGAGCAGCGGCTCCCGAACTCCGAGGGGCAGGGCGCGATCTCGATGGCCGAGCTGGTGCGCCGGTCGCTGCGGATGAACCCGTCCCGGGTGATCGTCGGGGAGGTGCTCGGCGACGAGATCGTCACGATGCTGAACGCGATGACGCAGGGCAACGACGGGTCGCTGTCGACGATCCACGCGAACTCGTCCGTCGAGGTGTTCAACCGCATCGCGACGTACGCGATCCAGTCGCAGGAGCGGCTGCCGGTCGAGGCGACGCACATGCTGATCGCGGGCGCGATCGACTTCGTCGTGTTCATCGAGAAGCGCAACGACTACGCGCACGGCGGGCGGCTGCGCCGGTTCGTGTCCAGCGTCCGCGAGGTGACGGGCGTGGACGGCCGGGTGCTGTCCTCGGAGGTGTTCGCGCCCGGACCGGACGGGCACGCCGTCCCCGCCGCCCCCATCACGTGCGCCGACGAGCTGGCCCGGTACGGCTACGACCCGTCCGGGGGTGCGTGGTGAGCGCGCGCCCGGGCACCGGTGGGGGCGATCGCTGATGCTCGCGCCGGACGTGCTGCTCGCCGTCCTCGCCGGGGCGCTGACCGGCGGCGGGGTCCTGCTGCTGGCCGTCGCGCTGCGCGGCCTGCCCGCCCGGCCCCGCCCCGCGAAGGGCCGCCGCCGCGAGGACCTCGTCCGCACCCTCACCACCCGCACCGCCCTCGCCGTCCTCGCCGGGACGGGCGTGCTGGTCGTCACCCGCTGGCCGATCGCCGCCGCCGGGGCGGGCGCGCTCGTCCTCGGCTGGGACGGCCTCGTCGGCGGGGCCGCCGAGGAGCGGCGCGGCATGGCGCGGCTGGAGGCCCTCGCCGCGTGGACCGAGTCGCTGCGCGACACGATCGCGGGCGCCGTCGGCCTGGAACAGGCGATCCCCGCGTCGCAGCGCGCCGCCGCGCCCGTCCTGCAGCGGCCGCTGCGGGAACTCGTCGACCGGCTGCACACCCGCGTCCCGATGCCGGAGGCGCTGCGCCGCTTCGCCGACGACCTCGACGACCCGTCCGCCGACCTGGTGGTCGCCGCGCTGATCCTGAACGCGAAGCTGCGCGGCCCCGGGCTGCGCGACATGCTCGGCGCGCTCGCGGCGTCCGCGCGCGCCGAACTCGACATGCGGCGCCGCGTCGAGGCCGACCGCCGCGCCACCCGCCGGTCCGTCCGCATCGTCGTCGGCGTCTCCGTCGGGACCGCGATCGGCCTCGCCGTGTTCAACCACTCGTACGTCGAACCGTACGACGACCTGCTCGGCCAGCTCGTCCTGTGCCTCGTCGTCGCCCTGTACGCGGCGGCGTTCGTGTGGCTGCGGCGGCTGTCGAAGTACGAGCTGCCCGCCCGGCTCCTCAGCGAGCCCCGCAACGCGCCGCGTCCGGGCGTCCCGGACGAGGTCCCGAGCACGGTCGCGGGCTGGCAGGCCGAGCCGCTGCGCGGGCGGCACGCGATGGACGCCGGAGGGGGTGGGGGCTCGTGACCGGCGCGCTCGCCGCCGGCGCCGTCGTCGGCGCCGGCCTGTACCTGCTGGTCCGGGCGCTGTTCCCGGCGCGTCCCGGGCTCGCCGCGCGGATGGCGGCGCTGGACGCCGCGCGCCGCCGCGACCTCGACGCGCCGCCGCCCGGCCGGATCTCCCCGACCCTCGAACGCGTCGGCGGGTTCCGCGCCCGGCTCGGCGGCGAGCTCGTCCGGTTCTGCGAGGCGCGCGGCTGGCGGCTGCGTTCGGTCCGCGCCGACCTGGCGATCACCGAACGGTCGCTGGAGGCGTTCCTCGCGACGAAGTTCCTGCTGCCCGCCGCCGCGCTGCTGTTCGTCCCGCTGGTCGTCGCGTACTTCGCGCTGCTCGGGCTCGGCACGTCCGTCCAGGTCCCGGTGTGGATCTGCGGGCTGTTCGCGCTGCTGTTCTTCTTCTTCCCCGACATGCAGCTCAAGCAGGAGGCGCAGGCCCGCCGCCAGGACTTCCGGCACGTCGTCGGCGCGTTCCTCGACCTCGTCGCGATGAACCTGGCGGGCGGGCGCGGCGTCCCCGAGGCGCTCGTCAGCGCCGCGAACGTCGGCGAGGGCTGGGGGATGCACCGCATCCGGGAGGCCCTCGGCAACGCCCGCATCACCGGGCGCACCCCCTGGCAGGCCCTCGGCGGCCTCGGTGAGGAACTGGACGTCGCCGAACTGCGCGACCTCGCCGGGGCGCTCGCGCTCGTCGCCGACGACGGCGCGCAGATCCGCAAGTCGCTCGCCGCCCGCGCCGCGTCCATGCGCAGCCGGGAGCTGTCGGAGCTGGAGGGCAAGGCGGGCGAGCGCTCCCAGTCGATGCTCGTCGCGCAGCTCTTCCTGTGCGCCGGATTCCTCGTCTTCCTCGCCTACCCGGCGCTGATGCGGGTGCTGAGCGCATGAACCGAACGTCTCGACCGGAACCCGTGACCCCGACATCCGCCCCCCTGGAGGTGCAGCGATGAGGCCGCCGAACCCGATGAACGACCCGTCCGTCGCCTACCTGCGCGCCCTGTTCGACGACCGGCTCGCCCGGCTGCGCGACGAGGACGAGCGCAGCCGCGGCGCGTCCGCGATCGAATGGGCGATCATCACCGCGCTCCTGGCCGCCATCGCGATCGCGATCGGCGGGATCATCCTGGAGAAGGTCCGGGACAAGGCCAACAGCATCAACACGGGCTGAGCGCGGTGCGGCGGTTCGTCCGGCGGTTCCGCTCCGAAGACTCCGGGGCGTCGTCGATGGAGCTCGCGCTGCTCACCCCGGTGCTCATCCTGGTCCTGCTCACCGTCGTGCAGTTCGCGATGGTGTTCCACGCGCGGCACGTCGCGCTCGCCGCCGCGCAGTCCGGCGCGCGCGTCGCCCGCACCGCCCCGGCGGGCGGCGGCTGGCAGGGCGCCGCGGTCGCGCGCGCCGAACGGGACGTGCGCGAGGTCGGCCCGGACCTGCTGAGCGGGCTGTCGGTCACCGCGGGCGAGGTGAACGACGAACGCTGGGTCGAGGTGAGCGGCGAGGCCGTCGCCGTCATCCCGTTCATGACGTTCCACGTGTCGCAGCGGTCGCAGGGGCCGATCGAGTGCTTCCGCCCGGACGTCGGCGCCGGCACGTCCTGCGAGGGAGGGGCCCCGTGAACCCGCCCGTGAACGTTCGCGATCGGCGCACCGACCGGGGGTCGATGTCGCTGGAGATGGTGCTGGCCACGCCCATCTTCGTCGCGTTCCTGCTGATCCTCGCGGGCGCGGGGCGGCTCGTCGACGCGCAGAGCCAGATGGACGGCGCCGCCCGCGACGCCGCGCGCGCCGCGTCCATCGCGCGCAGCGCCGCGTCCGCCCGCGCCTTCGCCGCCGGGGCGGCCGCCGCCGGGCTGCGCGGCACGTCATGGTGCGCGGGCGGCCCGAGCGTCCGGACGGACGTGTCCGGCTGGGGCCCCGGCGGCCGCGTCGTCGTCGAGATCGCGTGCGACGTCGACCTCGGCGACCTCGCGTTCATCGGGCTCCCCGGGACCAAACGCCTCGTCGGCCGCGCCGTCGCCCCCATCGACACCTACACCTACCGGGGCGGAGGCGACGGCCTGTGACGCTGCGCGGCCCCCGGCGCCACCACCCCGCCGGGCACCACGACGACTGCCGCGAAGAACCCCGCGAAGAACCCCGCGACGACCCCCGCGACCGGGGGACCGTCTCGCTGTACGTCGTCCTGTTCACCCCCGTCGTGTTCCTCCTCGCGGGCCTCCTCGTCGACGGCGGCCTCGCCATCCACGCGCGGCAGCGCGCCGCCGACATGGCCGAGCAGGCCGCCCGCGCGGGCGCGAACGAGATCGACCTCGCCGCGCTGCGCACCACCGGCGAACCAGTCATCGACCCCGGCCGCGCCCGCGCCGCCGCCTGCGGGCTCCTCACCGCGTACGGGGACGAGGTCGCGGGCGCGGACTGCGCCGCGTCCACGCAGGAGGTGACCGTCACCGTGCGGATCACCGTCCGCCCGCAGTTCCTCGCGATCTTCCCGGGCTTCGGCGAGTTCACGATGACGTCGGACGCCACCGCCCGCCCGGTGACGGGGGAAGACGACCTATGAGGCGCCGTTCTACGATGTCGAGCACGTTCAGGGACCGGAGAGCGCGATGGTGACGCGGCACGGGCACAGGCGGGTGCGGGGGCGCAGGAGCGCGGGCGACGTCGTGGCCGGGATCGGCGCGCTGATCGCGCTGGCGGCCCTGCTGGCCGGCGTCCCGTTCGCGCTGCTCACCCTGTTCGGGTCGCCGATCCCCGCCGAACTCCCGACAACGGCCGACCTCACCCGGCGCGTCGGCCCCGGCTCACTGATCACGATCCTCGTCGCGCTCGTCTGGCTCGCGTGGCTGCAGCTCGCCGTCTGCGTGATCGTCGAGGTGTACGCGGGAGTCCGCGGCGTCGGCGTCCCCGCCCGGGTGCCGCTCGCGGGCGGCACGCAGTCGCTCGTGCACCGGCTCGTCGTCACCGCGCTGCTGCTGTTCACCACCGCGACCGCGATCGTCCCCGCGTTCTCCGGCGGCGGGCTGTCGCAGGCGCCGCCCGGACAGGCGCAGTCGCAGGAGTTCCACCGGGCCCCGGACCCGGCCGCCGCGCGGCCCGTCGCCGCGACGTCCGCCGACACCGGCGGCGCCGCGCTCGCGGCCGAACCGATGCGCAAGGCCGAGACGACGAAGATCTACCGGGTGCAGCCGCCCGAGGGCCGCCACCACGAGAGCCTCTGGGAGATCGCCGAGAAATGCCTGGGGGAGGGGCGCCGGTACAAGGAGATCTACGAGCTGAACAAGGGGCACGTCCAGCCGGACGGGACGCGCCTGACGATCGCGAGCCTCATCCGTCCCGGCTGGATCCTGGAGATGCCCGCGGACGCGAAGGGCGCGCAGGTCGTCCCCGCCGAGGACCTCGACGAGTACTACCGGTACGGGCACGCGGTCCCCGACGAGCCGAAGCCGGAACCGGCGCCCGAGCCCGCCCCGGCGGCGCCCGCGCCCGACGCGCCCGCCCCCGAGGCGTCGGCGCCCGCGACACCGGCCCCCGACGCGCCCGCGACACCGGCCCCCGACGCCGAGGCGCCGCGCCCCGCCGAGGACCCGCCCGCGTCCGTCCCGCCGCCCGGCGAGGCGACGGGCGGCGGGGGCGAAGGCACGACCGTCCCCGACCGGCGGGACGCCGCCGGCGACGGGCCCTCGCTCGACCTCGACCTGACCTTCGACCTCGAATGGCCGCAGGGCCTCGCCGCCGCGTCGCTGCTCGCCGCCGGGGTGCTCACCGCGCTCGGCCGCCGCCGCCGCGCGCAACTGTGGCACCGCGCGTTCGGGCACATGGTCGTCCGGCCGCGGGGGCGGGCCGCCGAGGCGGAACGGGCGCTGCGGTTCGGCGCCGACGACGACGGCGCCCGGCTGCTCGACCTCGGCCTGCGGCACATGTCGAAGTCGATGGCGGCGGGCGGCCGGGCCATGCCGACCGTCTTTGGGGTCCACCTCGGGCACGGCGGCCTCGACCTGTGGATCGCGCCCGCCGACCGCAACCCGCCCGCCCCCTGGGAGGCGTACGACGACGGCCAGGTGTGGCGGCTGCGCGCCGACGCGATGCCCGGCCTCGAGGCGTCCGGCCTCGCCGACGTCCTCGCCCCCTACCCCGGGCTCGTCTCCATCGGCACCAACGCCAACGGCCGCATCCTCGTCGACCTCGAGGCCGCGCACGGGCTCATCGCGCTGCGCGGCCCGGAACCCGTGCGCCGCGCCGCGCTCGCCGCGCTCGCCCTCGAACTCGCCACCAACCGCTGGTCCGACCACATGCGGATCACGCTCGTCGGGTTCGACAACGAACTCGGCGAGGGCCTCACCGAGATCGCGCCCGACCGGGTCCGGGCCGTCCCGCACCTGTCCGACGCGCTGCCCGAACTGGAGGGACGCGCCGAGGAGGTGCGGCAGGCGCTCGCCGCGTCCGGCGTCGACTCCGTCCTCACCGGGCGCTGCCGCGGCGTGTTCGGCGAGGCGTGGATGCCGCACTACCTGATCATGGCCGACCAGCCGACGGCGCAGGAGGCGGACCGGCTCGTCGCGCTCGCCCGCACCGGCACCCGGATGGCCGCCGGGTACATCGTCCCCGGCGACGTCCAGGGCGCCACCTGGGCGTGGGACCTCGACGAGGCGGAGCGCCTGCACGCGGGCGTCCTCGGCTTCGACGTCGACGCCCAGCTCGTCACCGACGACCAGTACCGCGGCGTGTTCGAGCTGTTCCGGACGGCGAGCGCCGTCGAGTCCGTCCCGCTGCCCGACACCGGCGAGCCGCCCGAGGTGCGCGAGTCGTCCGTCGACATCCGGATCCTCGGGCCCATCGAGGTCGTCGCGCCCGGCCCGATGGACGAGAGCCGCCGCGCGCTGTGCACCGAACTGCTGATCTACCTCGCCGCGCACCCGAACGGGGTGCACCCGACCGTCCTCGTGGGGGCGATCTGGCCGCGCGGCGTCAGCGCGGGCGTCCGCGACGCGTGCGTCGCCCGCGTCTCCGACTGGCTGGGCCGCGACGCGCGGGGCCGCCCCAACCTGTACTACGACGAGCGGGGCCGCATCCGGCTCGGCTCCGAAGTCCGCGTCGACCTCGCCGTGTTCCGCTGGCTCGTGTGGCGCTCCGCCGCCGAACCCGCGTCCGAGGCCGCCTACATGTCGTACGCGCTCGACCTCGTGCGCGGCCCCCTGCTCGCCGACCGTCCCCGCGGCCGCTACTCGTGGCTCGCCGGGCACGACCTCGAGTACGAGGCCGCCGCCCGCATCATCGACGTCGCGCACCGCCTCGTCGTCCTCCGCCTCGACGAGGGCGACGCCCGCGGCGCCGTCGCCGCCGCCCGCGCCGGTCTCCGCCTCGCGCCCGACGACGAGGGCCTCTGGCGCGACCTGCTGCGCGCCACGCACGCCATGGGCGACCACGCGCAGGTCCGCGTCGCCGTCGACGAACTCCGCACCCGCCTCGGCCGCGACCCCCTCTTCGACCGGCTGCAACCCGAAACGGAGGCGCTGATCGACGAGCTCGTCCCCGAATGGACCCGCACCCCCGCCCACTGAGGCGGGCGGCGCCCGCCCGGGGTGCCCGCCCGGGGTGCCCGCGGCGGCCGCGGCGGCCGTCCGTGTCAGCGGTACAGGCCGGTGCCGCCGAGCGAGTAGCGGCCCGGCTGCGGATGGACGACCAGGGACGTCGGGCGGCCGTTCACCCGGATGCGGTGCAGGACGCGGCCGGACGCCGTCGACAGCGCGTACACGACGCCGGACGGCGCGGCGAGCCACAGGGCGGAGCCGTCCGACGACACGCCGCCGAGGACGGGGGCGGCGCGGCCCGGCAGCGGCCGGCGGGCGACGACGCGGCGGGTCCGGAAGTCGATCGCGGCGAGGACGCCGCGGCCCGCGACGAACAGCCGGCGGGCGTCGCGGCTGACGGCCAGCCCGGCGGCGCCCGGCGAGGTGCGCAGGAAGCCGGTGGCGGCGAACGTCGCGGCGTCCACCAGCCACACGCCTCCCCTCGCGGCGTCCGCGACGTAGAACGCGCGCCCGTCCGGCGCGAGCCGGACGTCGCCGGGGCGCGCGCCCGCGGGCAGCCGCAGCGTGCGGGCGACGCGCCGGGCCGCGACGTCCACGGCGACGAGCGTGCCCGCGGCGGTGCAGGACGCGATGAGGCGGCCGTCCGGAGCGAAGTCGGCGTGCCGGGCGGCGCACGGCAGCGGGATCGCGGCGCGGGGCGCCATCGTGCGGGGGTCGCGGATCCCCACCCGGCGGGGCCGCCGGGACAGGACGAGCGCCAGCTCGCCGTCCGGGGTGAAGTACAGGCCCGCCGGGTCGGGCACCGGCACCGCGCGCCCCCGCCCGCCGGGCCCGACGGGGACGAGCGCGCCCCGCCGGGTGTCGGCGGCCCACAGGCGGCGCATGTCCCAGGACGGGACGACGCGTGCGGCGCCGCCGGTCGGGACGCGGCCGACGACGCGGAGCCGGAGCGGGTCGACGACGTGGAGGGCCCGGCCGGTGCCGACGTACACCCGGCGCGGCAGGTCCCGGGCGGCGGGCGCGAGCATGCCCGCGCCGGTGGCGGCGTACACCCGGCCGCCGGTGGGCGCGACGGGCGGCGCGGCGTCGCGGGCGGGACTCGGCGGCCGCGGCCCGACGTACGGGGCGGCGCCGCCGAGCCCCACGACGGGCGCGTCCGGACGGCCCTCGCCGGGGCGGTGGAACGGGACGGGCGACTCGCAGCCGACGGCGCCGGCCGTCACCGCGAGCGCACCGACCAGCGGCAGCGCGGTGCGGGCGCCGCGGCGTCGCCGTCGAAGCATGCCCCTCACCTCCGGCGGGGACGTTACCGGGCGGCGACACGCCGTGTCCGGGCAATCGCGAAACGTGTACGGCGGGGCTAGTCGGACTTGCCGATGCCGATGCCGAACTCGCGGTAGACGCGCTCCCAGAAGCCGTCCCGCAGCCAGGTGCGGGCCTCCTGGTAGGGGCGCAGGGAGCCGCCGAGCTCCTTCTCGGCCTCGATCAGCAGCTCCTTGTCGATCACCGGCGGCAGGATCGGGCCGGGGAGCAGGTCGCGGATGTTGTCCCGGCCCCGCTCGAAGATCCACTTCTGTGCGACGTGCTCGCCGATCTCGAGCATGTGGTCGCGCTCCGGGCCGAGCCGTCCGTCCGACTGCGTCCCGGCGGTCGAGTTCATGGACGCCGCCACGGTCGCGGGCGTCGCGGTCCCGCCGGGCACCGGGACGGCGCCCGCGCGGACGGCGGCCGCGGCGGCCGCGGGCTTCACCGCCGGGGGGCGCCCGGCGAACACCTGCGACGGGGACGGGACGGGGCTGGTGCGGCGCTCGGCGGCCTCGCGGACCGCGGCGGCCGTGCCGGGCGCGGGCACCGGCAGGACCTTCGCCTTCGTGAAGTACGGGCGCAGGAAGTCGGCGGGCAGCACCTCGACCGTGTCGGACTCCCACACGAGCCATTCGGCCTGGTTCGACCCGTGCGTCGGCTCGACGCCCCACAGGTGCACGCGGACGCCGTACCGCTGCGCGGCCTCGACGGCGGGCAGCATGTCCTCGTCCCCGGCGAGCAGGACGGCGTCGGTGATCGCGCGGTGCCGGGCGAGGGCCTCGAGGTCGGCGCGGAGCTGCGCGTCCACGCCCTTCTGCTGGCCCTGCGCGTTCAGGTTGCCGAGCCGCAGCTTCACCAGCGGCAGGTTCGCGATGACCCGCTGGTCGACGGTCGGCTGCTTCTTCGGCGCCGCGTCGAACCAGTACACGCGCAGCAGCTCGCCCAGCAACTGGTCGTCGGCGTGGCTGGTCAGAGCCTTGATCAGCTTCTCGGCGGCGACCCGGTACTCGCGCCGGGAACCGCAGCCGAGCAGCAGGGCCCCGGAGGCCGCGAAGAGGTATCCCGCGTCGACGAAAATGGCGTAGCGCGCGGGCTGTGGGACGAACTCCGAGGTGGCCATGGCCTTCCACCTTATTCGTGTGGAGGGCCCCACTGGGCGCGAACCACGGTTACATGTCGTTTCGGCCGGTCGGCGGGTGCGCCGCCGCCGGCCGGCCGATCGCACGCCGCGTCAGCGCGGCAGCGCGCTCGCGCGCCAGGCGCCGGGGCCGCGCGGCGGGAGGGCCGCGCCCGC
>NZ_JBHTJA010000157.1:0-10583 GCF_042675525.1 Actinomadura sediminis | reverse complement strand
TTGGGCGGCGCGCCGGGCGGCGCCCCGGCGCCGGGGCGTGGGCCGTGGCGGTGTGGGCGGCGGCGATCGTCGCGGCGTTCGCGGCCGGATGGTGGCTGCGGCGCGCCGGGATCGCCACCGAGGACGACCTTCCGCCGCTGCACGCGCGGTTGCGGGAGAGCCCGCTGACCTGGGAGCTGCTCGCCGCCGCGGCCGTCGCCGCCGCGGGCGGCGCCGTCCTGCCGGTGCTGGCCGCGCGGCTGCCGTGGCGGTGGGTGCCGCCCGTCGCGTGGGCGGGCGCCGCGCTGTGGGCGGTGGCGCTGGCGGCGTCGGACGGGCCGGGCGCCCTCGCCGCGCCGCTGGACGCGCCCACCGAGTACCCGGCGGGGATGGCGCAACTGCGCCCGGACGTCCTGGAGTGGCTGCGCACGTTCACCGAGCGGCTGCACGGCTACACCACGCACGTCCGCGGGCACCCGCCCGGGCCGATGCTGGTGCTGTGGGCGCTGGAGGCGGCCGGGCTGGGCGGCACCGGGTGGCTCGCCGCGGCGATCATCGCGGCCGGGTCGTCGGCGGCGGCCGCGATCGCGGTCACCGTGCGGTGCACGGCGGGGGAGGAGGCCGCGCGGGCGGCCGTCCCGTTCCTGGTGCTGGCGCCGCTGGCGTTGTGGGTCGCGACCGCGATGGACGCGTTCTTCCTCGGTGTCGGCGCGTGGGGGACGGCGCTCGCGGCGGTCGCGGCGCGCCGCGCCGGGCGGGCGGCGTTCCCGGCGGCGGCCGGGGGCGGGATCCTGCTCGGGTCCCTGCCGTATCTGAGCTACGGGCTGCTGCCGCTGTTCGCCGTCCCCCTCGCCGTGCTGCTGCGGGTACGTCCCCGCCGGGCCGTGCTCGCGGCCGGCGCGGCGGGGCTGACGGTGGTGCCCGCCGCCCTGACCGCCTTGGGCTTCTGGTGGCCCGACGGGGTCCGCGCCACCCTCGACACCTACCTGGTCAGCGGCGGGTCGGCGCAGCGGTCCTACTGGTACTTCCTGTTCGCCGACCTCGCGGTGCTGGGCCTGCTCACCGGCCCCGCCGTCGCGCACGCCCTGCCCGGCGCCTTCGGCGCCCTGCGGCGGGCCGCGCGGCTGCGGGCGGCCGTGCCGGGGCTCGGGACGGCGCTGCCGGCGGGCGCGGCGCTGCTGGGCACCCTCGCGCTGGACGTGTCCGGCGTCACCAAGGGGGAGGTGGAGCGGATCTGGGTGCCGTTCGCGGCGTGGCTCGTGGTCGCCGCGGCCGCGCACCGGCCCCCGGCGCGGGCGTGGCTGGCCGCGCAGGCCTGCACGGCGCTGGCCGTCCAGGCGCTCGTCCTGTCCCACTGGTGACCGCCGCGGCGCCACGGCCGCCCACGCCCCGACCTGCGAGAACATCGGCATCGAGATTTTTTCGGGAAAAGATCCGGCGGGATGTCGATATGGCGGCGGCCCGTTCGACGTGTCAGTGAAAGGACGATGAAGCACCCACCGGAAGGACCACCGCCATGACCGCCACCCACATCCCCGCCGCCGCCACCGCCGCCGCGACCGCCGCCGGCGCGACCGGGCGCGCCACCGGGAACCGCCGCACCGCGCGGCGCGTCCTGTGGGGCGCGCAGATCCTCATCGCGGCGTTCCTGCTGTTCGCGTCCGGGCTGCCCAAGCTCGTCGGGCAGGCCGACGCCGTCGAGGCGTTCGCCGCGCTCGGCTGGAACGACGCCATGCGGTACTTCATCGGTGCCGTCGAGGTCGCGGGCGCGATCGGCCTGGTGATCCCCCGGCTGGCGGGCCTGGCCGCGACCGGCCTCATCGGTCTGATGATCGGCGCCGCCCTCACCCAGCTGCTGGTCATCGAGCCGGCGTGGGCGCTGTTCCCGGCCGCGCTCGGCGTCGTGTTCGCGGTCGTCGCCTGGGACCGCCGCGCCGAGACGCGCGCGCTGCTGGCCGACCCGCGGACGCTCCTGCGCCGCTGACCCGCACCGCAGAGACCTGCACCGCGCGAATCCGCACCGCGCGAATCCGCACCGCCACGGCGGGCGATCGGGACACCGGGTCCCGGCCGCCCGCCGTACGCGCGTCGCGGTCCGGTCAGGACGGCGGCCACGTGACGATCGTGTGCCCCCAGGTCAGGCCCGCGCCGAACCCCGCCAGCAGCACCAGGTCGCCGGGCGCGGACGGGCGGGCCCGCAGCGCGGTGTCGAGCGCGTAGGGGAGGCTGGCGGCGCCGATGTTGCCGACGTCGTGCCCGGCGATCGCGAGCTGCGCCGGCTCCAGCCCGGCGTCGGGCGCCAGCGACGCGACCAGTGCGGGGTTCGGCTGGTGCGGCACCACCAGCGCCAGGTCGGCGGGCTTGATCCCGGCGCCGTCCACCGCTTCGGCCACCAGCCGCGGGAACGTGGCGGCGATGAAGTCGCGGACCGCGCGGCCGTCCATGTGGATGGTGTGGCCCCGCTCCGCCAGCGTCTGCGCCGACGCCGGGCGGCGGCCGCCGCCCGCGGGGATCAGCACGTCGCCGGCGCGGGTGCCGTCCGAGCCGAGCGTGATCGGCCCGATCCCGTAGGGGGACGGGACGGGCCCGACGACCGCCGCGGCGGCGCCGTCGCCGAACAGCGCGGCCGTCCCCCGGTCCCCGGGGTCGAGGAACTTGGAGTACACCTCCACGCCGATGACGAGCGCATGGGGCGGTGCGCCCCGCTGGGTGGCCAGCCACCCGACGGCGGACTGCAACCCGTAGACGAAGCCGGTGCAGGCGGCGGCGACGTCGAACGCGGCGGCGTGCCGGGCGCCCAGCAGCGCCTGCACGCGGCACGCCGTGGACGGGCCGAGCTCGTCGGGGGTGGAGGTGCCCAGCACGATCAGCCCGACGTCGTCGGGGCGGATCCCGGCGTCGGCCATGGCGCGGCGCGCGGCGTGCGCGGCCAGGTCCGAGGACGCCTCGGTGTCGGCGGCGACCCGGCGCTCGCGGATGCCGGTGCGGCGCTCGATCCAGCCGGGGTCCAGGCCCAGCGAGCGCGACACCTCCTCGCTGCGGACGCGCCGCCGCGGCAGGTGGGAGCCGGTGCCGCGGATCGCCCAGCCGGGCGCGCCGGCCGGGCCGGAACGAGGGGTAAGAGGGGGACGAGGGGAGTCGTGCGGCCCGCTTTCGCGGGGCCCGGTCGTCGGTCGCTGATTCGGCCAGGTCATGCGTCGCTCCCTCGCGCCCGGCTCGCCGCCGGTGATCGTGGTCGGCTGCATTCTCGGCTGACGTTCACGATCGGCCGTTCCGGCGAACGGCGGGCGGACTCCCGCCGGACGCACCGCCGGCCCCGTCGAGCGCCCGGAATCCCGCGGAACGCGGGTTTCCGGGCGCGCACCAACGGTTGCCAGACCGATCCCATAAGTGAATAATCCCATTTCGGGATTTCCGTTCTATATCGAGACGTTCAGCGGCCTTTATCCAAAAAGAAATGAGAGTCTTCCTTCCAGGTAAGGAGACACCGCGTGGCCTCGCCCTCCTTCCACCCGGCCGACGACCTCAAGCCCGATGACGTGTGCGCGTTCCTGTTCGCCGGAACCGGATCGGCCGCCGTCCCCGACCTCCCCGCCCTGTCCCGCTCCGGGCCCGCCGCCGCACGCGCCGTCGCCGACGTCCTGGACGCCGTCCAGGAAGGCCTGCCCCGCACCGGCTGGCCGTCGCTGCGCACGATCCTGCTGGACGACCCCGCCGCCTACCGCGACGCCGCCCGCGCCCCCGGCGTCGCCCAGCTGTGCGGGTACGCCGCGTCCGTCGCCGTCGACCGCGCGCTGCGCACCGCCGGGGTGACGCCCCGCATCGCCGTCGGGCAGAGCTTCGGCGAGATCGCCGCGACCGTGTCCGCGGGCGCGTTCACGATCACCGACGGCGCCCGCATGGCCGTCGCGCTCGTGGACGTCCTCGCCCGCCGCGGCGCCGGCGGCGGCATGGCGCTGCTGGAGACCGGCGAGGACGGCGCCCGCGACCGCATCGCCGCCGCCGGGGCGCCCGACGTCGTCGTGGCCTGCCTCAACGCCCCCGGCGTCACGGTCGTGTCCGGGCCCGACGCGCCCCTGGAGCGGGTCCTGGACGCCGCCCGCGCCGGCGGTGTCCGCGCCGTGCGGCTCGCCGTCCCCTACCTGTCGCACCATCCCGCGATGGCCGGCGCCGACGACGAGTGGTACGAGACCATCCGCGCGTTCCCGCAGCGGCCCCTGGAGATCGCGGTGCACTCCCCGGTGCGCGGCCGCGCCTACCGCGACGACGACGACCTGCACCGCGCCCTGGCCGACTGCATCGTCAAGCCCGTCCGGCTCCCCGAGACCCTGCGGCAGGTCGACGCCGCGGGCGCCACCGTGTTCACCGAGGCCGGCCCCGGCGACGCCCTGTGCCAGTGCGCCCGCCTCACCCTGCCCGGCGCCCGCGTCCTGGTCCCGCTGCGCGACCGGCCCCGCCGCCCCGCCGGCGGCGGTGCCGGATCGTCCGGTAAGGCCGCCTCCAGCGCGATCACCGACCCCTCCGCCTGACGGGAGCACCCGCGATGACCCACACCGCCCACGACGGCGGGCACCACGGCGAGCACGGCGGCCGGCACGGCGGCGCGGGCACCGCGCCGATGGGCGCGGACGGCGTCCCCGACCCCGACCTGCTGGCGTTCGCGCGCGGCGGCGCCCGCGACGACAAGGTCCGGGCCTGGATCGCCGAGGCCGTCCCCGCCGACTGCTTCACCTACCCGGACGGGCTCACCGCCCGCGAGCACCAGGCCCTCACCTACCGGCGGCTGCGCCGCGCCGGGCTCGCCGCCCCGCCCGCCGCCGAACTGCTGGACGACCCGCCGCTGCTGTGCGCGCTGCTGGAACGCGCCGCGATCGCCGACCCGGCCCTGTTCCACGTCACGATGCTGCACTACACCCTCGCGTTCGGGCCCGTCCTGCGGTTCGGCGGCGGGCAGGACGGGCGGGACGGCGCGGGCGGCGCGGCGGGCGCGGCGCTGGCGTCGATGGAATCCTTCGGCACCCTGCTGATGACCGAGGTGGGCCGCAGCAACAGCCACCTGTCGCCCCGCACGATCGCGCGCCACGACCCCCGCACCGGCGGGTTCGTCCTCACCACACCCGACGCGGCGGCCGCCAAGTTCCCCACCAACACCGCCCACCCGGCGGTGCCCAAGACCGCCGCCGTCTACGCCACCCTCGAGCACGGCGGCGAGGAACGCGGCGTGTTCGTGTTCATGGTGCCGCTGCGCGGCCCCGGCGGGCGCATCGCCGACGGCGCCCGCATCGTCCCCGCGCCCGAGACGACCGGCCTGCAGATCGACTACGGCGCCGTCCGCCTCGACGGGCTGCGCGTCCCCTACGAGGCGTGGCTGCGCGACGGCGCCGACATCGGCCCGGGCGGTGCCTTCCACGACCCCGCCGGCACCCCCGCCGCCCGCCTCACCCGCTCGATGGCGATCGCGCCCGCGGTGTGGCGGGCCGTCATCTCCGCGTCGGCCGCGATCACCCGCGCGTCCGCCGGGATGCTGCTGGCGCACTCCGCCGGCCGCGCCACCCTCGGCCGGCTCGCGCCCCGCCGCGCCCTCACCGACTACCGCAACCAGCGCGAGGCGGTCCTGTCGGCCCTGGCGTCGGGGTACGCGCTCACCGCCGTCGCCGCGCACGTCCAGGCCCGCCGCACCTCCGCCGACGCGCCCGGCGCGACCGCGGGCGGCCCCGGCGACGCCGGGCCCGACACCGCGTGGGCGCCCTGGTCGGCCGTCGACCGCGACCTGGCGCTGCTGAAGGCCGCCGCGACCGTCCAGGCGCAGGAGACCGTCTCGGCCTGCCGGGTGCACAGCGGCGCCCCCGGCTTCGCCGCCGTCGAGCGGCTCAACGCCTACCGCGGTCTCGCCCACGCCTACATGAACGCCGGCGGCGACAACGAGCTGATCCTCTACGACACCGCCCGCGCGATGGCCGACCTGGACCGCTACAGCCCCCCGCCCGCCGAGCCCGGCCCGCCCGACGACGGCGACCTCACGTCCCCGGCGGTGTGGCGGTTCCTGGCGTGCGAGACCGAACGGCGGATGCGCGACCGGCTCGCCGCCCGCGTCGCCGCGGCCCGCGACGCGGGCGCCGACGCGTTCACCGCGTGGAACGACAACCTGGTCCTGGCCGCGCGCACCGCCACCGCCTGCGCCGACCGCATCACCCTGGAGATCCTCGCGCGCACCCTGGACACCGGGCCCGCGGCGCTGCGGCCCGTGCTGACCCTGCACGCCCTGGACTGGATCGACCGCCGCGCGGCCGACCTGCTCAACGAGGGGGTGCTGCCGCCCGGCGCGCTGGACGAGGCGTGGGCGGCGCGGCGCCGCGTGTGCGACGACCTCGCCCCGCGGGCCGGGGACCTGGCGGCCGCGTTCGACCTGCCCGCCGAGGTCACCGCGCCCACGTCCTTCCTCGCCGGCCGGCCCGCCCCGGCGGCGGACGGCGGACGGTGAAAGCAGGGAAAAGCCCGCGCCACGCCGCGACTTGCCCGAGGATGCGGGGGAACCCGCGCGAGGTGACTACCGTTCTCGTAGGAGACTCGTAGAGACCTGCGCGGGTGACCGGCATCCGCATTCGATACGGAGGTAGCAACAGTGGGAGTCAGTCTGAGCAAGGGCGGCAACGTCTCGCTGACGAAGGAGGCCCCCGGACTGACCGCCGTGGTGGTCGGTCTGGGCTGGGACGTGCGCACCACGACCGGGACCGACTTCGACCTGGACGCCAGCGCCCTGCTGCTCGACGCGGAGAACAAGGTCCTGTCGGACCAGCACTTCGTGTTCTTCAACAACCTCAAGAGCCCCGACGGCTCCGTCGAGCACACCGGCGACAACCTCACCGGTGAGGGCGAGGGCGACGACGAGCAGATCCAGGTCGGGCTGTCCACCGTCCCGGCCGAGGTCAGCAAGATCGTCTTCCCGGTGTCGATCTACGACGCCGACAGCCGCCAGCAGAACTTCGGCCAGGTCCGCAACGCGTTCATCCGCGTGGTGAACAAGGCCGACAACAGCGAGATCGCCCGCTACGACCTGTCGGAGGACGCCTCGACCGAGACCGCCATGGTGTTCGGCGAGCTGTACCGCAACGGCGACGAGTGGAAGTTCCGCGCCGTCGGCCAGGGCTACGCCTCGGGCCTGTCGGGCATCGCGTCCGACTTCGGCGTGAACGTCTGACGCACGCGGCCGACCCGCGGGGGCGGGGCGGCCCCGGGCCCGCCCCCGGGCCGCCCCGCCCCCGCACGCCCGGCGCCCGGCATGCCGGGCCTCAGCGGGCGGGCCTCAGCCGGGCGGGACGACGGCCATGGCCTCGATCTCGACGAGCAGGTCGTCGCGGACCAGCCGCCGCACCTCCACCAGCGACGCCGCGGGGGCCAGACCGTCCGGCAGCATCTCCTCCCGGACGGCCCGCACCACGCCGACGCCCCGGGCGTCCAGCAGGAAGTACCCCAGCCGCACGACGTGCTCCCAGCGGGCCCCGGCCGCCGTCAGCGCGGCCCCGAGGTTGGCGAACACCTGCCGGGTCTGGGCCTCCAGGTCGCCGGGCCCCACCAGGTTCCCGTCCCCGTCCAGCGCGATCTGGCCGCTGAGGACGACCAGCCTGCCCGGCACGTCGGCCGACACCGCGTGGCTGTAGCCGGGGCCGGGCGGCGGCCCCGGCGCGTTGATCTCCCGTATGCCGGTCCCCGCGCGCGGACCGCGCCCGTTCAGCGGATCATGCTCGTTCACGCGGGCACGCTACCGGGGCGCGAGGAGCTCTTCGCGCAGCCGGGTCTTGAGGATCTTCCCGCCGGGGTTGCGGGGCAGGCCCTCCTCGCGGAACCACCAGTGGGCCGGGACCTTGAACGCCGCGATCCGCCCGGCCAGGAACTCCCGCGCGTCCTCGGCGGTGAGCGACGCGCCGGGCCGCGGGACGAGCACCGCGCCGACCTCCTCGCCGAGCACGTCGTGCGGGACGCCGATCACCGCGCAGTCGGCCACCGCCGGATGCTCGTACAGGGCCGCCTCCACCTCGGCGCAGTACACGTTCTCCCCGCCGCGGATCAGCATGTCCTTGGCGCGGTCGACGATGTAGACGAACCCGTCGGCGTCCAGCCGGGCGAGGTCGCCGCTGTGGAACCAGCCGTCCACGAACGCGCGGGCGGTCTCCTCGGGCCGGTTCCAGTAGCCCTTGATGACGTTGGGCCCCTTGATCAGCAGCTCGCCGACCTCGCCCGCCGGCAGGTCGGCGCCGTCCGGCCCGACCACCCGGACGTCGCAGACCGCCACCGGCGGGCCGACGCTGTCGGGACGCTCCAGGTAGTTGACGCCGCCGTTGTAGGTGGTGACCGAGGACGTCTCGGTCAGCCCGTACCCGTTGCCGGGCACCCGGTCGGGCAGCCGCTCGCGGATCGCGTCGACCAGCGCGGGCGCGGCGGGGGCGCCGCCGTAGCTGACGCCGGTGAGGCTGGAGGTGTCGTAGTCGGCGAAGTCGGGGGCGGTCAGCACCTGCCACGCCATGGTGGGCACGCCGCCGAACCCGGTGACCCGCTCCCGCTCGATGAGCCGCAGCGCCGTGGTGGCGTCCCACTTGTACATCAGCACGACGGTGCCGCCCTGCAGGGCGCTGGACACCAGCACCGAGTGGCAGCCGGTGGCGTGGAACAGCGGGACGCTCAGCAGCGTCACCCGGCGCTGCGGCGCCATCAGCTCCGCCAGCGGGCGGCCCGCGCGGACCCCGGCGGACGCCAGCCCGTAGGCGAGGCCGATCGGATTGCCGGTGATGTTGCGGTGGGTGCCCAGGGCGCCCTTGGGGCGGCCGGTCGTGCCGGACGTGTAGAAGATCGTCGCGTCGTCCTCGGGTTCGAGCCCGACGTCCGGCGGCACGGCCGCCGCGGGCCCTCCGGCGGCGGCCAGCGCGGCGTCGACGACCGCGTCGAAGTCCTCGGCGCCGCGCGGCGGGCCCTGCTCGCCGGGGCGGGCGACGAGGACGGCGGCGTCCAGGCCGGGCAGGACGCCGGCGAGCCGCTCGGCGCGCTGCGCGTCGGCCACCAGCACCCGCGCGCCGCTGTCGCGCAGCCCGAACTCCAGTTCCCCGGCGCTCCACCAGGCGTTCAGCGGCACCGCGACGGCGCCCGCGGCGGCGGCGCCGAAGAACGCCACCGACCACTGCGGGTAGTTGCGCATCGCGATCGCGACGCGGTCGCCCTTGCGCACCCCGTACCGCTCGACGAGGGCGCGGGCGAACGCCGCGGCGCGCGCGTAGTGGGCGGCGAAGGTCAGCCGGTCGTCCTCGTAGACGATGAAGTCGGCGTCGCCGTGCGCGCGGGACGCCTCCAGCACGTCCCGCAGGGTGGGCGGGGCGTGCTTCCACACGCGGGTCCGCACCCCGCGGATGTCGATCTCGTCCATCTCGAACGGCTGCCCGGGGGCCGTCATGGCCGCCCGGACCTCGGCGATGCTCTGCACGTTCGCGCCTCCAGCGTGTCGCGGCGCCCCGGCCCGGCACCGTACGCCGAACGTGGTTCGGTGCGCCGTTCCGGAAATGTATGACCCGCGTCACGTCCCGGTCAACGCCCCGGGCGTGCGGCGGCCGCCCGCGCGGAGGCCGCGCCCGCCCGTCCGGAGCGGTGATCTCCACCTGCGACAATGGGGACATGACCGAGCGCGGGCCTATCGAGTACTGGCTGTCGGACATGGACGGCGTCCTGGTGCACGAGGGGCGGCCCGTCCCCGGCGCCGAGGAGTTCGTGGACCGTCTGGCCGCCTCCGGCAAACCCTTCCTGGTCCTGACCAACAACTCCATCTACACGCGCCGCGACCTGTCGGCGCGGCTGGCGGCGCTGGGGCTGCGGGTGCCCGCCGAGGCGATCTGGACGTCGGCGCTGGCGACCGCGCGGTTCCTGGCCGACCAGCGCCCGCAGGGGTCGGCGTACGTGATCGGGGAGGCGGGCCTGACGACGGCGCTGCACGAGAACGACTTCGTGCTGACCGACATCGACCCCGACTACGTGGTGCTGGGGGAGACCCGCACCTACAGCTTCTCCCAGATCACCAAGGCCGTCCGGCTCATCGAGGGCGGCGCCCGGTTCGTGGCGACCAACCCCGACCCGATCGGCCCGTCCCCCGAGGGCGCGCTGCCCGCCACCGGCGCGGTCGCCGCGATGATCACCCGGGCGACGAACGTGGAACCGTACTTCGTCGGCAAGCCGAACCCGCTGATGATGCGGACGGCGCTGAACGTCGTCGGCGGGCACAGCGAGTCCACCGCGATGATCGGCGACCGGATGGACACCGACATCGTCGCGGGCGTCGAGGCGGGGCTGGAGACGATCCTGGTGCTGACCGGCGTGACCCGCGAGGACGAGATCGGCCGGTTCCCGTTCCGCCCGTCGCGGGTGGCGGCGTCCATCGCCGACCTGATCGACCTCGTCTAGGGCGGCGGCGCGGCCGCCGCCCCGGCGCCCGCCGCGCCGGCCGCCCCCGTTACGATCGGTGACGATCATCTTCTCGCACCGGCGGCCCACCGGGGACGTCCGCGGGCCGCGAGCGGCTGCGCGCGGCGGCGTCCCGCCCGCGGCCCCGGCGCCCGGCCGCCCGCCGG
>NZ_JBHTJA010000156.1:0-10630 GCF_042675525.1 Actinomadura sediminis | reverse complement strand
CGCGCGCCGCCGGACCCGTCGTCGCCGTCCCGGGGCGCCGGCTCCGGTGCGGGACGCGCTGCGGGCGCGGGCCGCCGCGGCGCCCGCGGCGTCTCCCCGCCGAAGTACGCGGCGAACGCGCGGTCGTAGCGGGGCAGGTCGTCCGGGCCCGCGCACAGCGTGAGGCGTCCCGCCCAGTACACGTCGGACGGGTCGAGGACGTCGAGGTGCCGCAGCGCCGCGACCATCGCCCGCAGGCGCCCGGGGTCGGCGGCGCCGCCCGCCGCGCGCAGCGTCCGGGCGAACCCGGCGAGCGTCCCGACGACGTCCGTGCCCGGCCCGGCCATGTCAGCCCCCGGCCAGCAGCGCGCCGCCGCGCTCCTGGTCCTCGCGGTACTTCAGGACGGCGCCGAGCGTCGCCGCGGCCGCGTCCGGGTCCAGCTCGCGGGCGCCGAGGGCGAGCAGCGCCTCGGTCCAGTCGAGGGTCTCGGCGACGCCGGGCGGCTTCAGCAGCCCGCCGCCGCGCAGCCGCCGCGCGGCGTCCGCGACCTGCCCGGCGAGGTGCGCGGTCGCGTCCGGCAGCCGCCGCCGGATGATCGCGACCTCCCGCTCGAACGACGGGTGCTCCAGCCAGTGGTACAGGCAGCGCCGCTTCAGCGCGTCGTGCACCTCGCGGGTGCGGTTGGACGTGACGACCACGACGGGCGGGCGCTCGGCGCGGATCGTGCCGAGCTCCGGCACGGTGATCGTGAAGTCGCTCAGGATCTCGAGGAGGAACGCCTCGAACTCGTCGTCCGCGCGGTCGAGTTCGTCCACCAGCAGGACGCTGGGGGACGTCTCCAGGGCTCGCAGCAGCGGACGGGCCAGCAGGAACCGGCGGTCGTACAGTTCGCCCTCGAGCCGCGCCGCGTCGGCGGCGCCGGCGGCCTCGGCGGCCCGCAGGTGCAGGATCTGGCGCGGGAAGTCCCAGTCGTACAGCGCCTGCGACGCGTCGAGCCCCTCGTAGCACTGCAGCCGGATCAGCGGCGCGCGCAGCGCCCGCGCGAGCGTCTTGGCCAGCTCGGTCTTGCCGACCCCGGCCTCGCCCTCCAGGAGCAGCGGCCGCCCCATCCGCAGCGCGAGGAAGCAGGCAGTGGCGAGGCCGTCGTCGCAGAGGTAGCCGTGCCGGTCCAGCAGGCCCGCCAGCTCCGCCGGCGAGGCGACCGCCCCGCCGCCCGCTGTGTCCGCCACCACATCGCCAGGCTATACACCGCGATCGCGATCGCCCATACCGCGCGGAGGGTTTCCCGACTGTCACCCCCGTGCCGGTGGACATCCCGCGCCCCGCGTCGGACGCTGTCCGCGACGGACGGCGCACGGAGAGGGACGGGGCATGCGCGACGGTTCGCTCGCCGCGCTCGTGGCGCTCGGCGCGTTCCACGGGATCAACCCGGCGATGGGCTGGCTGTTCGCGGTGACGCGCGGCCTGCAGGAGCGCAGCCGCCCGCTCGTCGTGCGGTCCCTGCCGCCGATCGCCGCGGGGCACGCGGCGTCCATCGGCGCCGTCGCGGTCGCCGTCGCGCTGCTCGGGACGTTCGTCCCGGCCCGCGCCCTCGCCGCGGGCGGCGGCCTGGTGCTGCTCGGCTTCGGGACGTGGCTGCTCGCCGGCCGGCGCGCGGCGCACCGCACCCCCGCGCCGGTCGGGCCGTGGCAGCTCGCGGGCTGGTCGTTCGTGATGTCGTCCGCGCACGGCGCGGGACTGATGCTGGTGCCGCTGCTGGCCCCGTCGGCGGCGCCCGTCGCGGCGGGCCACCACCACGACCACGGCCTCGCCGGCGCGTCCGGAAGCGCCCTGTCGGCGGGGATCTTCGTGACGGCCGTCCACACCCTCGCGATGTTCGCCGTCGCGGGGATCATCGCCGTCCTCGTCTACGAACTCGTCGGCTCGGCGATCCTCAAGCGCACCTGGTGGGACCTCGACCGCCTCTGGGCCGCCGCGCTGCTGACCGCCGGGGCCCTCACCCTCGCCACGGCCCTGTGAAGCGTCGCTCCCGGCCGCCGTCCATCCGCCGTGCGTGCGCATGGACGGTGGCGTTCGGGCCGATGTAGATCGCGAGGACGGCCTCCGCCCCGCGTCAGGGACGGTCGGGGGCTTCGCCGCGGGCTTTGAGGAGAGCGGCGAGCTCGGTGACCTGGCGGGCGGCGAGCTTCTTCTCGGCGCCGTTGATGCCCATGACGCCGAGGGCGGTGCCGTCCGACAGGTCGAGGCGCGGCCAGGGGTCCCCGGCGGTCATCGTGACGTCGAGCACCTCGGGCCATTCGAGGCGGCGGGTGCGGAACGCGTTGACGACCGTGAGGCCCGATTCGTCCGCGGTGACGCGGCAGCGGGCCAGCATGTGCAGGATCCAGGCGAGCCCGACCCCGAACAGCACCATCAGGACGCGGTCGACGATCGTGAACTGGGGCGCGACGAACACGGCGAGCACGATCATCGCCAGGATGATCGCGCCCGCCGTGGCGTAGGCGACGAGCCGGGTGGTGCGGGGACGCCACTCGGTCGGCAGGGCCGGAGTCTCAGTCAACGATCTTGGAGATGGGGATCTCGAGGATGTCGTGGGCGCCGGCGGCCTTCAGCGCCGGGATGAGCGTGTTCACGCCGCGCTTGGCGACGACCGACTCGACCGCGTTGGACTCGCCCCCGGCGAGGGACGTGACCGTGGGCGACGACATCGACGGCATGATGTCGAGGACGGCCTGCAGGTCGGCCTGCGCGACGTTCAGCTTCAGCAGGACGTTGCCCCGCGCGCGGATCGCGCCCTGCAGGAGCAGCGCGACGTCCTCCATCGCGGCGCGCTTGTCGGCGTCCTCGTACGCCTCGCGGTTGGCGACCAGCTCGGTGTAGCTGGTGAGCAGCGTGTCGAGGATCCGCAGGCCGTTCTTGCGCAGCGACGAGCCGGTCTCGGTCAGGTCGACGATCGCGTCCACGATGTCGGGGACCTTCGCCTCCGTCGCGCCGTAGGACGGGACGACCCGGGCCTTCACGCCGTGCTTCTCGAGGAAGCGCTCGGTCATCGCCGGGAACTCGGTGGAGATCCGGACGCCCTCGGGCAGCTCGGACACGCTCCGCCACGGCGCGTCCTCGGGCACCGCCATGATCACCCGGACCGGGTTGGAGGTGGCCTTGGAGTACTTCAGCTCGCCGAGGCTGACGACGTCGGAGTCGGTCTCGGTGATCCAGTCGCGGCCGGTGATGCCGAGGTCGAACAGGCCCTGCTCGAGGTAGGTCGGGATCTCCTGCGGCCGCAGCACCCGGACGCGGTCGATGCGCGGGTCGTCGATGGAGGCGCGGTAGTCGCGGTCCGAGGCGCGCCGGACGGTGAGGTCGGCGGCGTCGAACAGCTGCATGGTCGCCTTCTCCAGCGACCCCTTGGGCAGGACGAGTGACAGCACGGAAGTTGCCTTTCGATGGGATGCGTACGGGTTTCCGGGGACGTTCAGGAGCCCGAATGCTCCAGGCCGTGCCCGGCGTGACCGTGATGCCGCAGACCTCGCAGGGTCAGTGCCGTGTCGAGTGCGGCCACAGTCGCCTCCCATCCCTTGTCCTCGCGGCTGCCGGGCAGCCCGCTGCGCTGCATTGCCTGTTCAATGTTGTCACACGTGAGGACCCCGTTGCCCACCGGAGTCGACTCGTCCAGCGCGACGCGCGTCACACCGGCGGTCACCGAATCGCACACGTAGTCGAAATGGGCCGTCTCGCCCCGGATGACCGCGCCGAGGACGACGACGGCGTCCAGGTCGCGGGCGAGCTGCTGCGCCACGACGGGCAGTTCCAGGGCGCCGGCGACGCGGACGACCACGGGCTGGTCGATCCCGCACGCCTTCGCGGCCGCGAGGGACCGCTCCAGCAGCGGGCCGGTGATCGGCTCGTGCCAGCGGGTGCAGACGACGCCGAGCGTGAGCCCGGCCGCGTCGACGACGGTGTCCTCCGGGCGTCCCGCGCCGCTCATGAGAGTCCCTCGATGTCGTGTCCGAGACGGTCGCGCTTGACCGTCAGGTAGCGCCGGTTGTCCTCGGTGACCACCACCGGCATGGCCTCGCGGCCCAGCACGTCCAGGCCGAAACCGTGCAGGCCGCGCAGCTTCGCCGGGTTGTTGGTGAGCACCCGTATCGAGCGTACGCCCAGGTCGCGCAGCATGTGCGCGGCGTTGGAGTACTCGCGCGCGTCGGCCGGGAGGCCGAGTTCCAGGTTGGCGTCGACGGTGTCGGAACCGGCGTCCTGCAGGGCGTAGGCGCGCAGCTTGGCCAGCAGCCCGATGCCGCGCCCCTCGTGGCCGCGCAGGTACAGCACGACGCCGCGGCCCTCCTGCGCGATGCGCTCCATCGCGGCGTCGAGCTGGGTGCCGCAGTCGCATCGCTCGGAGTGCAGGACGTCCCCGGTGAGGCACTCGGAGTGCGCGCGGACGAGCACGTCGGCGCCGTCCCCGAGGTCGCCGAGGACGAGCGCGACGTGCTCGCCGCCGTCGACGGCGCTGGAGAACCCGACCGCGCGCCACGTCCCGTACCGGTTCGGCAGCCGGGTCTCGACGACCCGGGAGACGAGCGGCTCGGTGCGGCGCCGGTACTCGACGAGCTGCTCGATGGAGATCAGCTTGAGGCCGTGCTCCTTGGCGAACACCTGCAGTTCGGGGAGGCGCGCCATGGTGCCGTCCTCGTTGACGACCTCGGCGAGGACGCCCGACGGGTGCAGGCCCGCCAGCCGGGCGAGGTCGACGGCGGCCTCGGTGTGGCCGCGCCGCCGCAGCACGCCGCCCTCGCGGTACCGCAGCGGGAAGATGTGCCCGGGACGGACGAGGTCGCGGGGTTCGGCCGCAGAGTCGCACAGGGTCCGGATCGTCCGCGCCCGGTCGGCGGCGGAGATGCCGGTGGTGACGCCGTCGCGGGCGTCCACGCTCACGGTGTAGGCGGTGCGCATCCGCTCGGAGTTCTGCGCGGTCATCGGCGGGATCTGCAGCCGGTCGAGGTCGGCGCCCTCCATCGGGACGCAGATGACCCCGCTGGTGTGGCGGATGGTGAAGGTCAGCAGCTCCGGCGTCGCCTTGGCGGCGGCGAAGATGATGTCGCCCTCGTTCTCGCGGTCCTCGTCGTCGACGACCACGACGGGGCGGCCCGCCGCGATGTCGGCGAGCGCCGCCGCGATGTCGTCGAAGACGCCGTTCCCGTTCTCGATCGTGCCGTTCTCGATCGTGCCGTTCTCGATCGTGCCGTTCTCGATCGTGCCGTTCTCGATCGTGCCGTCGTTGCCGCTCATGCGGTCACCGCCTTGTCCTTGGGGGTTGTGCGCGGGGCCCGGTTCTCCCGGGACTCGCGGAGCCAGTTCCGGAGCCCGACCATCACCATCACGAAGAAGATCCCGTAGACGGCGCCCGAGACGTACAGGCCGGACTTGAGGGCGAGCGGGACGCCGACGAGGTCGACCAGCACCCACACGACCCAGAAGTCGACCAGCGCGCGGCTCTGCGCGAACGTCGCGACCGCGCTGCCGACGAAGATGTACGCGTTCGCCCACGGCGACCAGGCGACCTCCAGCCAGGCCAGGTGGGTGAACAACTGCGCGACGACCGCGGTGCCGAGCAGCAGCACGGCGACCAGCACGATCCGTTCGCGCGCGGTGGCCTGCCGGACGACGAGTCCCTCGCCGTCGCGCCGCCCGCGCGTCCATCGGTGCCACCCGTACAGGGCGAGCCCGCAGAACAGCACCTGCTTGAGCGCGTTGCCGGGGACGTCGGCGTGCAGGGACGCCGCGAGGAGCAGGAGGGCGCCGGTGAGCTGCACCGGCCACGTCCAGATCGTCTTGCGCATGGCGAGCCACACGACGGCGAGCGAGAGCGCGTTGCCGATGAGGTCGGTCCACAGGACGTGCTCGCCGAAGACGGTGAAGCTCGCGTCGAGAAGGCTCATGACCGGTCGCCCAGCATGCGCTCGACGTACTTGGCGACGACGTCGACCTCGAGGTTCACCGGGTCGCCGGGCTTCTTGTGGCCGAGCGTGGTGAGCGCGAGCGTCGTCGGGATCAGCGCGACGCTGAACCGGTCGGCGCCGGCCTCGACGACGGTGAGGCTGATGCCGTCCACGGTGATCGAGCCCTTGTCGACGAGGTAGCGGCTCAGGTCGGCCGGCAGGGACACCGTGACGACGTCCCACCGCTCCCCCGGCTCCCGGGAGACGATCGTGCCGACGCCGTCCACGTGGCCCTGGACGAGATGCCCGCCGAGCCGGTCGGACAGCCGGACGGGACGTTCCAGGTTCACCTTCGAGCCCGGTTCGAGCGCGCCGAGGCTCGTCTTGCCGAGGGTCTCCTTGATGACGTCCGCGGTGAAGACTCCGTCCCGGACGTCCACCACCGTGAGGCAGACGCCGTTGACCGCGATCGACGCGCCGTGGACGGCGTCCTGGGTGACGAGCGGGCCGCGGATCGCGAGCGCGACCGAGTCCCCTCGGGGTTCGATGGACGCGATCTCGCCGAGCTCCTCGACGATGCCGGTGAACACTCCCGGGCCTCCTACTCCAAAGGCTCCGGGGTACGGCAGATAAGCCACTACACCCCTGTACAGGGGCGTACCGCGCGCTGCCTCCCATCCGGACTTTCACCGTCGGTCCCGGAGTTCCACCGGGTCAACCGGCCGATGGTTTCGGCCGGGTCGCGGACTGTCACCGCCGGTTCGGAATTGCACCGACCCCGGAGCACGCGTTCATGCTTGCCAACCAGTGTGCCATGCCGGATGTTCTCCGCCCCTGTGAAAATCGCCACGCGGTCGCCGCGGCGGCGCAACGGCCCGCCCGGCCCCTGCTGTGAGGGTGTACGGGAAGCCGGTGGCTCGGGCATCGCGGTCTCCTGGGCGGCCGTCTGCACCCGGCGATGGAGGCGCGGGTCAGCGGGCGTCCGCGTCGGACCGGCGCCGCGCCGCGTCCCGCACCGCCTCCACCGCGTCCGGGACGTCCGGATGGGCGGGGATGATCCGGTCGATGCCGGTCATGCCCAGCAGCCGGGTGAGGCGGGCGGGCACCGCCGCCAGCGTCAGGGTCCCCTCTTCGGCGCGGAGCCGGCGGTAGAGCCGGATGAGCGCGTTCAGGCCGCTGGAATCGCAGAACGGCACCCGGGACATCTCCAGGACCACGTGCGGGTGCCCTTCCCCCGCGGCGTCCAGGGCCGCGCCGGCCAGCAACGGGCCGTTGTTCAGATCGAGCTCGCCCGCGACGGCCAGCACGGCGATCGCCCCGTGCCGCTCGACCACGCTCACGTCCAGCGCACTGCTCACGGTTCTCCCTCCTCGTCCGCCCGGGACCGGCGCGGGCGGACCGTGCGGCCGGTCTCCGCCGGGGCCCGGACGGGCACGCCGCCGCCGGTCCGGAGCGGTCCGGCGCCCCGGGCGGAGCCGCCCGGGACGGCCGCGCCCGTGGAGCGCCGCCCCAGAACGCGCGGTCTCGTGACGGGCGCTCTCATGACGGGCGCTCTCATGACGGGCGCTCTCATGACGGGGGGATGCCCTCCGGTTCCGCCCCGTACCGCGAAACCCGCGAATTCCAGGGTGATCGTCCCGGATCGGCGCCGCCCCCGCCGTCGCCGCCGCCGGGCCTGGCGGGATTCTGTTGCCCTACGGCAACTTTCACGCTAGTTGTTGTCTGCGCGGCCGGCGACCCCGAGGGAAAGGCCGGCGGGACGGTGGAGGCCGACGCGGCTCCGCCGGTCCCCCGCCCCTCCGCCCGGGAGACCCGGCGTCGATGCGGGGGGAGCGGCGGCGGTGGGGATCCACCGCCGTCGCTTCGCCGCCGCGCGGGCGGCGCCCGCGACGGCGCCGGTCAGGCGAGCGTGAGGCCGTCCGGGGCCGCGGTGAGCGCCGTCAGGCCCTCGATGACGTGGTGGGCCTCCCCCAGGGCCGCGGGCGGATGGCTGGTCGTGACGGCGAGGACGGTCGCGCCCGCGGCGCGTCCGGCGGCCACCCCCGCGGGGGCGTCCTCGACGACCGCGCACGCGGACGGGTCGGCGCCGAGCCGCGCGGCGGCCCGCAGGTAGCCGGACGGGTCGGGCTTGCCGTGCCGGACGTCCTCCGCGGTGATCACCACGTCGGGCAGCGGGATCCGCGCGGCGGCGGCGCGGGCGGCGAGCTGCGCGCGGTCCATGGACGTGACGAGCGCCCACGGCAGCCCGTTCATCCCCGCGAGGAGTTCGCGGGCGCCGGGGAGGGCGGTGATGCCGTCGGTCCCGGCGGCCTCCAGGGCGTCGAGGCGGGCGGTGGCCTCGGCGACCCGGTCCGGCGGCAGGAAGTCGGCGATGCGGTCGCTCGTGCGGCGCCCGTGCGCCCCGGCGAGGAACTCGTCGGGGTCGATGCCGTACTCGGGCGCCCACAGGCGGGCCGCGTGCTCGACGAGCGGCGTGGAGTCGATCAGGGTGCCGTCCACGTCGAACAGGACGGCGGCGCAGGGCAGGCGCGTCCCGCCCGCGGGCCCGCCCGGTCCCGGCCCGGCCGTCACCAGCCGGCCTTGGCGGTGGCCTCCTCCGCCTGGCCGCGCAGGCGGCGGACGGCCTCGGCCGGGTCGTCGGCGCCGTAGACGGCGCTGCCCGCGACGAACACGTCGGCGCCCGCCTCGGCGCACCGCTCGATCGTCTCGGCGCTGACCCCGCCGTCGACCTGCAGCCAGACGGGCAGGTCGCGGCCCTTGATCAGCTCGCGGGCGCGGCGCACCTTCGGCAGCACGACATCGAGGAACGGCTGGCCGCCGAAGCCCGGCTCGACGGTCATCAGCAGCAGCATGTCGATCTCACCGAGGAGGTCCTCGAATCCGTCGACGGGCGTGGCCGGGTTCACTCCGAGGCCCGCGCGCGCCCCGGCGGCGCGGATGGCGCGCAGGGTGCGGATCGGGGCCTTGGCGGCCTCGGCGTGGACGGTGACGCTGCCCGCGCCGGCCTCGGCGTACTGCGGGGCCCAGCGGTCGGGGTCCTCGATCATGAGGTGGCAGTCGAGCGGGAGGGCGCTGCTCTTCAGCAGCGACTGGACGACCGGGAGCCCCAGGGTGAGGTTCGGGACGAAGTGGTTGTCCATCACGTCCACGTGCACCCAGTCGGCGGAGTCGGCGATGCGCTCGACGTCCTCGGCCAGTCGGGCGAAGTCGGCGGACAGGATGCTGGGTGAGATCTGCGGAGCCATGATGCGACGAGTCTATTGCCGGAGGCCGGGCGGTCCGTCACCCGGTCGGGGGACGGCGGGGGTGGGATCGGGGCGCGGACGCGCGGCGAGGCCCAGCCGGCCGAACGCCTCGGCCGTCCCGGCGGTCGCCCACAGGGCGACGAGCGCCTGGACGGCGAACGCCCGGACCGGGTCCGGTCCCCCGAACGGCAGGTTCAGCGCGAGCAGCGGCAGGGCGCCCGCGACGCCGACGCCGATCCGGGCGAGGCGGCGCGGAACCGTCCCGCCGGGGTCGGGCAGGCCGCGCCGCGCGGCGATCGACAGCCCCGCGAGCAGCCCGCACAGCGCACCGGTGACCATGGCCGCCTGGGTGAGGCTCAGCGGCTCGACGTCGCCTCCCGCCTCGATGATGGCCCGCCGCCATTCGGCGGGGTAACGGAAGTTCTCGATGGGCTGGAACGCCGCCCAGGTCGCCCCCAGCAGCAGCAGGGGGGCACCGAGGGACAGCGACGTCTGAAGGGGCAGGCGCTGCCGCCCCCACCACGCGACGACGGCGGGCCCGGCCGTCAGCGCGAGCAGCAGCAGCGCCCCGCCGATCGCCCATCCCGCCAGCACCTGCCACACCGAGTGCACGCCCAGGTACACGCGGGACACGCCGATCAGGACGATCATGACGACGGCGCCCGCCCACGGCACCGGCCGCCGCGCCTGCGACGCCAGGAACCCCCACGCGACGATCCCGTTCTGCGCGTGGCCGGACGGCATCCCGAACGACGAGTGCGCCGCCAGCGCCTCGACCGACGGGTCCGTCCAGAACGGCCGGGGGTCGTGGAAGACGAGCTTCAGCAGCGTGTTCAGGGTGGCGCTGAGCAGCAGGAGCACCGCGCCGCGCGCGGCGAGACGCGGCGCGGCGCACCAGTACAGGACCACCAGCAGCGGGACGTAGAAGGCCGCGCTCCCCGCGGCCGAAACCGCGTGCATGAAGGCGGTGAGCACGGACCTCCCTCCCCGGCGGGCGGGCTCGACGGCGACCCCGTCCCCTCGTCAAGGTGAACGTCAGATGCGGCGCAGGAGTGCCAGGAACATCGCGTCGGTGCCGTGGCGGTGCGGCCAGAACTGCGCGTAGGGCCCGTCGCCCAGCCCGGTGAGCCCGGGGGCGAGCCCGGCGAGGACGGCCGGGGCGTCCAGCCGCTCGGCGCCGCCGCGGTCGCGGACGACGTCGTCGACCACCACCCGGGTCTCGGCGAGGTGCGGCGAGCACGTGACGTAGGCCACCACGCCGCCGGGCCGGGTCGCGTCCAGCGCGGCCGCGAGCAGCCGCCGCTGCAGCGGAGCCAGTTCCGCGACCGCCTCGGGGCCGCGCCGCCAGCGGGCCTCCGGGCGGCGCCGCAGCGCGCCGAGGCCGGTGCAGGGCGCGTCCAACATGACCCGGTCGAAGGCGCCGGGCCGCCGCGGCGGCGCGGTGCCGTCGGCGGCGAGCACCCCGGCCC
>NZ_JBHTJA010000155.1:0-10747 GCF_042675525.1 Actinomadura sediminis | reverse complement strand
GGCCGGCTCGCCGGGCGGTGGCCCGCCCAGGCCGACGCGGCGGGCGCCCTGGCGTTCCGCCGGGCGCTGCCCGGCCCGGCGGCCGACGCGGTGCTCGCCGGCGGGCTGTCGAGCGCGGCGTTCCCGCAGGCCGTCGAGGCCGTGTGCGGCACCGACCCGATCGCCGCGCTCGCCTCCTACCCCGGCCCCGTCCGGCTCGCCAACGGCACTCGCGACCCGTTCCGCTCGCACGAGCGCGCGTTCCTGCGCGCCTGCCGCGACGGGCGGCTCGTCCTGGACGCGGCCGCCCTCGCCCGGGACGCCGGCGTCAGGGCGTGATCACGCAGGGGCCGCCGCCGCAGACGTCCACGACCCGCCCGGTCTCGAGGAAGATCGCCTTCTGCCGGCGGGCGTCGGCGTCGTTCCGCGGGTCCGAGTGCGGATCGCGGCCCTCGGCGGGCGGGGTGTTCGTGGTGGGCGGGGCGGGCGTGCCGCTGTCCCAGACGACCATGGCCGAGCCGTCGTGGGACGCGCCGAAGGCCGGAACGCCCCAGTACGGGACCTTGTCCGGGCTGCGGCCCGGCCGCAGCGCCGGGGCGTGGACGCGCGCGCCGATCGTGCGCGCCTGGACGTCCGACGCCACGTTCGCCACCTGATGGTCGCCGAACGCGACGTGCATCAGCACCCGGTGCGCGGGCGTGCCCGGGAGCGGGTCGTCCGTCATGTGCTGCGCGTAGCCGTTGGCCTCGCCCCGGTCCCACAGCATCTGGATCAGCGCGAGCCCGATCTGCTGGTCGAGCCTGTCGGGGTAGAAGAGGTCGAACACGCGGGCGTACTGCGGGAAGTCGGAGCTGCGGTTCAGCATGGTGCTGTAGTTCATGGCCGGGACGCCGAGGACGGCCCGGCGCAGGTCGGGGGAGACGGCGGTGAGGGCGCCGCCCATGATGCCGCCCTGGCTGTTGCCGTCGTAGGTCAGCGGCGCGCCGCGGTCGATGAGGGACGCCCCCGAACCGTCCTGGAACGCGGGGTGGCCGGGGAAGCCGCGGGTCATGGCGCGCCCCAGGACGACGAAGTTCAGCATCCCCTGCTGGAGCCGGTCGGCGACCGTCCGGAAGCGGGTGAGGTCGGTGAGCGCCGAGACGACGTTCGGGACGTCCTCGTCGGCCATCCCGATCCACTTCGTCGCGCAGAAGACGAACCCGTGCTCGTCCGCCATCGCCTTGACGTTGCCCGCGCCGACCTCCCCGTGCGACCCGAGCAGCCCGTGCCCGTACAGGGCGGGACGGGCGGGCTCGTCGAACGCCGCCCGGGGGATCTCGCACCGGAACGGGACGGCCTGGTCGTTCCCGGGCAGCCGGGACGGGAGCCCGCCCGGCCCGAGGCGGAACTTCGAGCCCGGCGGCCCGCCGTACAGGTCGAGATAGCCCGGCGCCCACACGACGCCCTCGACCTCGCGCGCGATCCGCTCGTCGACGTCCTCGCGCACCCGCGTGACGAGGAAGGACGGCGACCGGTCGCCGAGGCGCGCGAGGGCGTCGTCGCGGATGTGCAGCATCCGCCCGGTGAGGCCCTCCCGGCTCGCGACGGTGAAGTCCCAGGCGAGGTACAGGCCGTCGCGGCCGACGCCGTGCGCGGCGAGGTCGTCCAGGACGGGACGCATCGACCGCTGCCGTTCGTCCAGGGGATGCCCGGCGGGCAGATCGGGTCCGAGGATCGCGCGGAAGGCCGGGTTCGGAGTGATCAGGGCGCCCGAGGCGTCCCGCAGGTTCCGCAGCGCCACGACGTAGCGGCGGCCCTCCAGGAGGTTGCGCGCCGGGCGGACGATCAGCGCGCGGCGGTCCTCGGGGGCGTTCGCGTCCAGCTCCGCCCAGTACGGCCACCGCTCGCCGGTCTCGGCGTCGATGACGACGATGGGCGCGTCCGGGGCCAGGGACGCGCCGATGTCGGTGACCGGGGCCGCGCCGCTGCGGGCGAGGTCGACGCCGGGGACGCGGCTCAGCAGCATCGACCCGGGGGAGAAGCCGTCCGAACGGTTCCACTCCTCCGGGGCGACGGGCACGCCGAGCGCGTTGCGGAGCGTCGTCCGGAAGTTCACGCGGCGGCCGGTCGGGGTGCCCGGATCGGGGACCGTGTACCGGTCGCTGGGGAACGGCAGCAGGCACGCGGCCGGGTCGACGGGGTCGCATCCCCGGTCGGCGCGCGCGGCGGCGGGCGGCGCGGCGAGGGCGGCGAGCCCGGCCACCGCGAGGACGAGCGCGCTGAGCGCGGCGAGCGGGGCGCGTGGGAGACGCAACGTCCACCTCCGGACGGTCCGCGGCGTTGTGCCCGCGATCATGAACGCGCCGCGCCGCCCGGTCAATGCGCGTCCGGATGCGGCCACGGAGGGGCGCGTCAGCGCCGGTGCCGCCCGCCGGGGTGCGGCGGTTCCTCCCACTCCTCGTCCAGGCGCAGGTCCGGCGACGTCTGCTGCGGGTCGCGCGGCCGCGGCGCGTCCGGGCGCCGCATCGCGTACCGGCCCGTCGGGTACGGGCTCTCCGGCGCCGGGACCGGCGGCCGCGGCGGCGGCGCGGACAGCGGTGCTCCGGCCACGGGCTCGACGCCGGGCGGCAGACCGCCGGGCGGGGGCGGGCCGGGCGGCGGCGCGTCCAGGACGGGCCGGTCCGCCGGGGGCTCGTCCAGCAGCAGCTTCAGCTCGCTCTTGCGGCGCCCGTACACGAGGTAGAGCAGGAGCCCGACGAGCATCCAGACGATGAAGTACGCCCACGTCCGCACGTTGAGGTTCAGCATCAGCCAGCCGATGGCCGCCATCGTCACCATCGCCGTCAGGTGCGCGGCGGGCACCCGGAACGGGCGGTGCAGGTCGGGACGGGCGCGGCGCAGCGTCGGGACGGCCGCGGCGACGAACAGGAACGCGAACAGCGTGCCGATCACCACGAGCTGCTCGAGGGTGAGGACGTCCACGGTCTGCGACATGACGATCGCGGCGCCGCCCGCGAGCAGCGTCGCGCGGGACGGCACCCGGTACCGGCTCATCCCGGCGAGCGGGCGCGGCAGCAGCCCGTCCCGCGACATCGAGAAGATCACCCGGGTGAGGCTGATCAGCAGCACCAGGGTGACCGTGGTGAGCGCCAGCACCGCCCCGATGTCGACGATCTTGGCCATCGTGCCCGAGCCCGCCGCGTCGAACGCGGTCGCGAGCAGCAGCCCGCCCTGGTCGAGGCGGGCGAGGCCGTCCATCCCGACCATGCCGACGAACGCGACGGCCACGGCCGAGTACAGCACGACGGCGGACACGAGCGCGGTGATGATGCCGCGCGGCACCTTGCGGGGCGCGTCGCCGGTCTCCTCCGACGCGGTCGCGATGAGGTCGAACCCGATGTAGGCGAACGCGATCGCGGGCGCGGCGGCGAGGATCCCCCAGACGCCGAAGGCGTGCGGCGTCCCGCCGCCGAACGCGCCGAGCAGCGCGTCCAGGACGGTCCGGCCGCCCTCGGGGGCGGGCTCCGCGGGCGGGACGAGCGGCGTGAGGTTGCCGGGCTCGAAGTACTTCAGGCCGACCACGATGACGAGGCCGATCACGACGACCTTGGCCATCACCATGAACCAGAGCGTGCGCAGGCCGAGCCGGCTGCCGGTGGCGAGCATCAGCACGAGCAGCAGCAGGATCCCCAGCGCGAACAGGTCGGGCCCCTTCTCCTGCCCGATCAGGTCGCCGAGCCAGGGCGGGACGGCGACGCCGAAGTCGTGCAGCGTCTGCGTCGCGTACAGGGACCAGACGCGGGCGAGCACGGACGCGGCGAGCAGCAGCTCCATCAGCAGCGCCCACCCCACGACCCAGGCCCACACCTCCCCGAACGCGACATAGCTGAACGAGTAGGCGCTGCCCGCCACCGGAATGATCGACGACAGTTCGGCATAGGCGAGCGCGGCCAGCAGGCACACGAACCCGGCGATGAGGAACGACACCAGGACGGCGGGTCCGGCCGTCCCCGCCGCCTGTTCTCCGGCGATCTTGAAAATGCCGGAGCCGATCATCACTCCGAGGCCGAGCACCACCAGATCGCGGGTCCGGTAGACCACGCGAAGGCGGTGCCGGCCGCCGTACAGCCGGCCGGTCGCCTGCTCGACGGGCAGGCGCCGGAACATGTTCGTGCGCATGCGGATGTCCCAGGTCATAGGCGGTCCCCCCTGGCACCCGACCCCACGGCGCCGGTCGCGGAGGCCGTCGGTGAAGTCCCTAAGAATTCACCAGGTATGACCGAAAATGCAACGTTTTCCGGGGAGTCGATGCCCAGTCGCTGTTGTCGAATCCTGCCAAAGTCCGGAGCCGTTGGCGCGGCGCAGCGGCGTGCTCACCGAGGGCTAACACCGAATCGGTTTCAATGGGAGCGCTCCAGTGCGCACCATTCGCAATATGTGCGGAGGAAAGTAAATTCGCCTGGGGATCGGCCGGTGTCGGCCGTCCCGGGGCGGCGGGCGGCGCGGACGGTGGCGCGCCGCGAAGATCGGTGGCACCGTGGAGGCGCCGCGATCTTCAGGAGGTTCGGTGTTCCGCTCCCCGTCGCTTCCGCCCCCGCCGCGCACGTCCGGCGCCCACCCGCCCGGTGCTCGGCCCGGGCCGCGCGGTCGCCGTTTCCGCCGGACGAGCCCGGCCGCGGCCGTCGCCGCCGCCGCGGCCCTCGCCGCGTCGGCCGCCCTGACCGCCCCGGCGTCCGCCCGCCCGTCCGGGCCCCCGGCGCAGCCGGACAAGCGGCCGGTCGCGACCGGGTACGGCGGCGCGGTGTCCACGGTCGACCCGTACGCCAGCCGCACGGCGCTGGACGTCCTGAAGCACGGCGGCACCGCGATGGACGCGGCCGTCGCCGCCGCCGCGACCCTCGGCGTCACCGAGCCGTACGTCGCCGCGATCGGCGGCGGCGGGTTCATCACCTACTTCGACGCCCGCAGCGGACGCGTCCACTCCATCGACGGCCGGGAGACCGCGCCGGGGGCGATGCGCGAGGACGCGTTCATCGACCCCGCGACCGGCGAGCCGCTGCCGTTCGGCGAGGCCGTCACCAGCGGGCTCGGCGTCGGCGTCCCCGGCACGGTCGCCCAGTGGGAGCTGGCGCTCGACCGGTTCGGCAAGCGGAGGCTGCGGCACCTGCTGCGGCCCGCCATCGAGGTCGCCGAGCGCGGGTTCGTCGTCGACCGGGAGTTCCACGACCAGACGGCCGTGAACGAGGAGCGCTTCCGCGACATCGCCCCCACCCGGGAGCTGTTCCTGCCCGGCGGGAAGGTGCCCGAGGTCGGGTCGGTGTTCCGCAACCCCGACCTCGCCGACACCTACCGCGCCCTCGCCCGGTACGGCGGCGACTGGCTGTACGAGGGGCGCCTCGGCCGGGAGATCGTGCGGACGGTCGCCGACCCGCCGGTCGCGCCCGGCTCCGGGCGCACCGTCCGTCCCGGCCTGATGCGGCCGGGCGACCTGGCCGCCTACCGCGCGAAGCTCCGGAAGCCGACGCACGTGTCGTACCGCGGCCTCGACGTGTACGGGATGCCGCCGCCGTCGTCCGGCGGGTCCACCGTCGGCGAGGCGCTGAACATCCTCGAGGAGTTCGACCTCGACGCGGACCGCCCGGCGGACGCGCTGCACCTCTACCTGGAGGCGTCCAAGCTCGCCTACGCCGACCGGGGCCGCTACCTCGGCGACGCCGACAAGGTCGACGTCCCGCTCCGCGAGCTGCTGTCGCAGGGCTTCGCCCGCGAGCGCGCGTGCCTGGTCAAGCCGGGCGAGGCCGCCGCGGCGCCCGTCCCGCCCGGTTCGCCGGACGGACGGTACGGGCCGTGCGAGCCCGCGCGCGGCGCGGCGGCGCCCGTCACCCGCGAGGGCCCGCAGACCACCCACCTCGTCGTCTCCGACAGGTGGGGCAACGTCGCGTCCTACACGCTGTCGATCGAGCAGTTCGGCGGCAGCGGCATCACCGTCCCCGGCCGCGGCTTCCTGCTGAACAACCAGCTCACCGACTTCTCGTTCGCGCCGCCCGCGCCCGGCGCGGCGCCCGACCCGAACCTGCCCGGCCCGCACAAGCGCCCGCGCAGCAGCATGGCCCCGACGATCGTCCTGGAGGACGGCCGCCCCCGGCTCGCGCTCGGCACCCCGGGCGGCTCCACGATCATCACGACGGTGCTGCAGATCCTCGTCAACCGGCTCGACCTCGGCATGGACCTGCCCGCGGCGCTCGGCGCGCCCCGCGCCACGCAGCGCAACACGCCGCTGGTCTACGCGGAGCAGGAGTTCATCGACCGGTACGGCGGCGAACTCCGCGCGCGCGGGCACGAGCTCGCGCCGTTCGCGGGGCCGCCGCGGGGCGTGATCGGCGCCGCGAACGCGCTGGAGGTCCTGCGGCCGGGCCTGGTGCAGGCCGTCGCCGAGCCGGAGCGGCGCGGCGGCGGCAGCGCGCTCGTCGTGAGACCGGCCCGGTAGCGTGGGGATTCCGAACGCGTGCCCGGTCCGCGAGGGGGAAGGAGTCGTCCCATGGCGCAGTCTTACGTTCAGGTGACGACCACCACCGACTCGCGGGCCGAGGCGGCCGAACTGGCCGAGTCGGCGGTCGCCGAGCGGTTCGCGGCGTGCGCCCAGCTCGTCGGCCCGATCGCCAGCACCTACTGGTGGGAGGGCGAGATCGAGTCGGCGGAGGAGTGGATGGTGCTGTTCAAGACCACCGTCGACCGGTTCGACGAGCTGGCCACCCTGATCACCGACGTGCACTCCTACGACACCCCCGAGATCATCGCGACGCCGGTGGTGGCCGGGAGCCTGGACTACCTCGCCTGGATCGCCGAGCAGACCGAGGGAGACGAGCCCGGCGAGGACCCGGACGAGGTATAGGCGGCGCCGGCGGGGATCGGCCGGCGCGGGCGAGCGCGAACCGGCGGTTCCCGCGCGTGTGATCCACGCCACCATTGGGTAAGTCTTCAATTACGCGGGTCGACGTGGTTTCCTCGGCGCGAGGAAAGGGGGGCCGCCGTGCACGACGAGACACCCGGGGCCGACGACGGGCTGTTCGGGCCCGGCTCGGTCACGTGGCGGGTGATGGGCGAACCGGTCCTGATCATCGGCGGGATCCGGGCGCTGCTGCTGCAGTCGCTGCATCCGCGCACCATGTGGGGGACCGCGCAGAACTCCGAGCTGATGAAGCCCGACGCCGCCTGGGGGCGGCTGACCCGGACGGTCGAGTTCGTCCGCGTCCGCACCTACGGCCCGGTGGAGGACGTCGAGCGGGTGGGGCGGCGGGTCCGCGGGCTGCACTCCAAGCTGACCGGCGTCGACATGCGGACGGGCGAGACGTTCCCGGTCGACGATCCCGAGAACCTGCTGTGGGTGCACATGGGGGAGGTCGACTCCTACCTCGACGTCGCGCGCCGCGCGGGCGTGCCGCTGAGCGGCCGCGACGCCGACCGGTTCGTCGACGAGCAGCGCCGGGCCGCCGCCGTCGTCGGCCTCGACCCCGCGGACGTCCCCGCGTCGGTCGCGGAGATGGCGGACTACTACGCCGACATGCGCGGCCGCATCTGGGCGTGCGACGAGGCCCGCACGGGCCTGCGGCGGATGTTCAGCCCGGCCGTCCCGCGCCGCCTGCTGCCGCTGAAGCTCGCCGCCCCCGCCGTCGGGACGCTCACGGTGTCGACGCTGCCGCGCTGGGCCCGCCGCATGTACGGGCTGCCCGGGCTGCCGACGTCGGATCTGGCGGCCACGCTCGCGCTGAAGAGCCTGTACCGGACGACGCGCGCGGTGCCCGAGAAGTACCGCTACTCGCCGGACGCGCGGCGCGCGCTGCGCCTCACCCGCGAGCGCGAGACCGAGGCGGCCGCCTGGACGATCGCGTCCTGACCGGCGGCCCGGCCGGGTCAGCCGCGGCGCATCAGGCGCCCGACGGCGGCCATCAGCTCGGTCGACATGACGTCGCCCTTGCCCTCCTCGGCGCCCTCCGCGACGCAGTGCCGCACGTGGCCGTCCAGGAGACCGAGCGCGACCTTGTCGAGGGCGGCCTGGACGGCGCTGATCTGGGTGAGGATGTCGATGCAGTAGCGGTCGTCCTCGACCATGCGCTCGATGCCGCGCACCTGCCCCTCGATCCGGCGGAGCCGGGTCTGCAGCTGGTCCTTGGTGGCGGTGTAGCCGCGCGTGGGGGCCTCGCTGGTCGCCATCTCGGTCCTCGCAATCGGTTGGGGCCTCGCACGTCGGGAGGAACACCCCCGCAGGGGTATGTTATGCGCTAGTTCGGGGGGATGTTCCAGGCCGAGATGACCGGACGGTCGTGCTCGGTGCCGAGCTCCGACAGCGTCCCCGTCCGGAGGGCGAACAGCCGTCCGTACGCGGGCTCCAGACCGAGCCAGCGCGCCGTGAGCACGCGCAGGTAGTGCCCGTGCGCGACGAGCGCGACGTCCCCGTCGTCCAGGAGCGGGCGCACCCGCGCCAGGACGGCGTCGGCGCGCGCGCCCACCTGCTCGACGGACTCGCCGGGGTGTTCGGCGTCGCCGGGGATCACCCCGTCCTCCCACAGGAACCAGCCGGGCCGGTCCTCGCGGATGCGGGCCGAGGTGATCCCCTCGTAGCCCCCGTAATCCCATTCCCACAGGTCGGCGTCGACGTCGTCCACCGGCAGGCCCGCCAGCTCCGCCGTGCGGCGCGCCCGCTCGGCCGGGCTGACCAGCGTGCGGACGATCGTGCGGCGGGCGAGCGGCGCGCGCAGCGCGCGGGCCTGCTCCTCGCCGCGGTCGGTCAGCGGGAGGTCGGTGCGTCCGGTGTGCCGGCGGACGCGGCTCCACTCGGTCTCGCCGTGCCGCACGATGATCAGTTGGCCCATGCGCCCACTCTAGGCACCGCGCCCCCGCCGGCGGCATCCCCCGGCCGAGGGGCGCGCCGGGGGATGCGGCCGCGGGCTCAGCCGAGGACGGACGACGGCGGGGTCCACGGCAGCCCGTGGGCCTCGGCGACGTGGTCGTAGACGATCTCGCCCGCGTGCGTGTTGAGGCCGCGCGCCAGCGCCGCGTCGTCGCGCAGGGCGCCGCGCCAGCCCTTCCCGGCGATCGCGACGGCGTACGGGAGCGTCACGCCGGTGAGGGCGTACGTGGAGGTGTTGGGCACCGACCCCGGCATGTTCGCGACGCAGTAGAACGTGGAGCCGTGCACCCGGTAGGCGGGGTCGTCGTGGGTGGTGGGGCGCGAGTCCGCGAAGCAGCCGCCCTGGTCGATCGCGATGTCGACGAGCACCGACCCGGTCTTCATCCCGGCGACGAGCTCGTTCGAGATCAGCTTCGGGGCCTTCGCGCCCGGGATCAGCACCGCGCCGATCACGAGGTCGGCGGCGCGGGCCTGCTGCTCGACGGTGAGGGCGTTCGACACGAGGGTCCGGACCCGGCCCTGGTAGATCGCGTCGATGCGGCGGAGCCGGTCGACGTCGACGTCCAGGATGGTGACGTCCGCGCCCATGCCCACGGCGATCTGCGCGGCGTTCAGGCCGGACACGCCGCCGCCGATCACCACGACCTTCGCGGGCGCCACGCCGGGCACGCCGCCCGGCAGCACGCCGCGCCCGCCGTTGGACGCCATCAGGTGGTAGGCGCCGACCTGCGGGGCGAGCCGCCCGGCGACCTCCGACATCGGGGCGAGCAGCGGCAGCGCGCGGTCGGGGAGCTGGACGGTCTCGTAGGCGATCGCGGTGACGCCCGCGGACAGCAGGGCGTCGGTGCACTCGCGGGACGCGGCCAGGTGCAGGTACGTGAACAGGACCTGCCCCTCGCGCATCCGGTGGAACTCGGGCGCGATCGGCTCCTTGACCTTGAGGATCAGGTCGCCCTCGGCCCAGACCTCGTCGGCCGAGTCGAGGATCTTGGCGCCCGCGGCGGTGTAGTCGTCGTCGGGGATCGCCGAGCCGAGGCCGGCGCCGCGTTCGACGAACACCTCGTGGTCGTGGCGGGTGAGCTCGTGGACTCCCGCCGGGGTGATGGCCACGCGGTACTCGTGGTTCTTGATCTCGCGGGGTACGCCGATCTTCACGGAAGGCTCCTTGTGGGGGCTGACGTCCGTACCTTTCCAGCGTCCTGCCCGCGGGCCGCCGCCCGCCACGCGCAGCATGGCAGCACATCGCCGTCTTCGCTGACAGGGTGTAAACCCGGAGCCGGAGGCGACCGTCAGTTCTCCGGACGGCGCACCGGCGGGAGCCACTCGTCGGCGATCGCGACCGTCAGCTGCTCCAGCAGCGGCCCGGCCCGGCGGACGCGGCGGCCCGTGTCGGGCTCGATGTCCTCCAGCGCGTAGACCGCCTGGATGCGGGCCTTGCGGAGCTGCTCGCCGGTGAGGCCGCGCCGCCCGGCCACCGCGACGACCGGGACGCCCGCCCGCGCCGCCGCCCGCGCGACGCCGATCGGCGCGCCGCCGCGCAGCGAGCGGGTGTCGAGGACGCCCTCCCCGGTGACGACCAGGTGCGCGTCGCGGGCCCGGTCGGCGAAACCGAGGACGTCGAGCAGCACGCCGGGGCCGGGCTCGATCGTCGCGCCGAGGAAGGCGAGCGCGGCGAACCCGGCGCCGCCCGCGGCCCCGGCGCCCGGCAGGTCGCGGACCGTCCGGCGGGTCGCCGCCTCGGCCAGGTCGGCCCAGCGGCGCAGGCGCGCGTCGAGCACCCGGATCTCGTCGAGGCCCGCGCCGGCGCGCGGCGCCAGCACGGCCGCCGCGCCGCCGCCGATCAGCAGCGGGTCCGCCGGGTCACCGGCCGCGACCACCTCG
>NZ_JBHTJA010000154.1:0-11275 GCF_042675525.1 Actinomadura sediminis | reverse complement strand
GGCCGGGGCGGTCGCCCGGCGGCCCGGACGGGCGCCGCCGTGCGCGGCCGCCGGGCCGTGCGCGCCCGGTCGCGGACGCCGGCCGTCTCAGGTCGTGGACGCCGGTCTCGGGGAGGCGCCCGGCGCCAATAGGATTCAGGGCATGCTGCGCTGGTTGACCGCGGGGGAGTCCCATGGCCCGGCCCTCACCGCGATCGTGGAGGGCCTTCCGGCCGGTGTGCGCGTGACTTCGGCGGACATCGCCGAGGACCTGCGCCGCCGGCGGCTCGGGCACGGGCGGGGAGCCCGGATGAAGTTCGAGCAGGACGAGGTGCGGATCCTCGGCGGGGTCCGGCACGGGGTGACGCTCGGCGGCCCCGTCGCGATCGAGGTCGGCAACACCGAGTGGCCCAAGTGGGAGACGGTGATGTCGGCCGACCCGGTGGACGCCGCGGTCCTGGAGGCGCAGGCGCGCAACGCGCCGCTGTCGCAGCCGCGGCCCGGCCACGCCGACCTCGTCGGCATGCAGAAGTACGGGTTCGACGACGCCCGGCCCGTCCTGGAGCGGGCGAGCGCGCGGGAGACCGCGGCGCGGGTCGCGCTCGGCACCGTCGCCAAGGCGTTCCTGAAGCAGGCGCTCGGCGCGGACGTCCTCAGCCACGTGATCGCGCTCGGCGAGGTGTCGGCGCCGGACGGCGTCCTGCCCGGGCCCGGCGACCTGGCGGCGGTCGACGAGAGCCCGGTGCGGTGCTTCGACGCGGCGGCGTCCGCGGCGATGGTCGCGCACATCGACGAGGTGAAGAAGGCCGGCGACACGCTCGGCGGCGTCGTCGAGGTCCTGGCCTACGGCCTGCCGCCCGGCCTGGGCAGCCACGTGCACTGGGACCGGCGGCTCGACTCGCGGCTCGCCGGGATCCTCATGGGCATCCAGGCGATCAAGGGCGTGGAGGTCGGCGACGGGTTCACCACCGCGCGGCGGCGCGGGTCGGCCGCGCACGACGAGATCGAGGGCACCGGCGCGGGCATCCGCCGCCGGACGAACCGCGCGGGCGGCGTCGAGGGCGGCATGACGACGGGCGAGCCGCTGCGCGTCCGGGCCGCGATGAAGCCGATCTCGACGGTGCCGCGCCGCCTCGACACCATCGACGTGCGGACCGGCGAGCCCGCCAAGGCGATCAACCAGCGGAGCGACGTGACCGCGGTGCCGGCGGCCGGGGTGGTCGCCGAGGCGATGGTGGCGCTGGTGCTGGCCGACGCGGCGCTGGAGAAGCTCGGCGGCGACTCCGCCGAGGAGACCGCCCGCAACCTGCGCGGATACCTGTCCTCCCTGACCATCAAGTGAACGGGACCTCCTCCATGACGCGACCCAGGGCCGTCCTGATCGGGGCGCCGGGCTCGGGCAAGACGACGATCGGCGCGGCGCTCGCCGAGCGGCTCGGGGTGCCGCTGCGCGACACCGACGCGGACGCCGAGGCGGCGGCCGGCAAGCCGATCGGCGAGATTTTCATCGACGACGGCGAGGAACGGTTCCGGGAGCTGGAGCGCGCGGCCGTCGCGGCGGCGCTCGCCGAGCACGACGGCGTCCTCGCGCTCGGCGGCGGCGCCGTGCTGGCGGCGGAGACGCAGGCGCTCCTCGCCGGGCACACGGTCGTCTACCTGCGGGTCGGCCTCGCGGAGGCGGTGAAGCGGGTGGGGCTGGCGTCGGCGCGCCCGCTGCTGGTGCTGAACCCGCGCAGCCAGATGCGCAAGCTGCTCGAGGAGCGGCTGCCGATCTACGAGCGGCTGGGGACCGTGCACGTCGACACCGACGGCCGCGAACCCGCCGAGATCGTCGCGGAGATCGTCGAGGCGCTGGGGGAGGACGCGTGATCGAGCCGGCGCGGGTGCGCGTGGAGGGCGCCGACCCCTACGACGTCGTGATCGGGACGGGCGTGCTGTCGGAGCTGCCGGGCCTGCTCGGCGACCGCGCCCGGACGGTCGCGGTCGTGCACGCCGAGGGCCTGCCGGAGATCGCCCGGCCGGTGTGCGAGGCGCTGGAGAAGGCCGGGTACGCGGCGCACGCGCTGCCCGTCCCGGACGGCGAGGCGGCCAAGGAGGTCGGGGTCCTCGCCGGGCTGTGGTCGTCGTTCGCGCGGCTCGGCATGACCCGCACGGACGTGGTCGTGGGCGTCGGCGGCGGCGCGACCACCGACCTCGCCGGGTTCGCCGCCGCGTCGTGGCTGCGCGGCGTCCGCTGCGTGCAGGTGCCGACGACGCTGCTGGGCATGGTGGACGCGGCGGTCGGCGGCAAGACCGGTATCAACATCGCCGAGGGCAAGAACCTCGTGGGCGCGTTCCACCCGCCGGGCGGGGTGCTGTGCGACCTCGCCGCGCTGATGACGATGCCGCACGAGGACTACATCAGCGGCCTCGCCGAGATCGTCAAGGCGGGGTTCATCGCCGACCCGGTCATCCTCGACCTGGTGGAGGCCGACCCGGAGGGCGCCGCGCGCCCGGACGGCCCGCACACCCGCGAGCTCGTCGAACGGGCCGTCCGGGTGAAGGCCGAGGTCGTCGGTGCGGACCTGAAGGAGGGCGGCCTCCGGGAGATCCTGAACTACGGCCACACGCTCGCGCACGCGATCGAGAAGGCCGAGGACTACCGCTTCCGGCACGGGCACGCCGTCGCGATCGGGATGGTGTACGCGGCGGAGCTGGCGCGCCTCGCCGGGCGGCTGGACGCCGCGGACGTCGCCCGGCACCGGTCCGTCCTGACGTCGGTGGGGCTGCCGGTGGCGTACGCGGCGGACGCGTGGCCGGGGCTGCGCGCCGCGATGACGATCGACAAGAAGTCGCGGGGCTCCACGCTGCGGTTCGTGGTGCTGGACGGCGTCGCGAAGCCCGGCCGGCTGGAGGGCCCGGACGAGGAGCTGCTCGCCGCCGCCTACCGGGAGGTCGCCCGATGAGCCGGGTGCTGGTGCTGAACGGCCCCAACCTCGGGCGCCTCGGCACCCGCGAGCCCGACGTGTACGGCGCGACCACGTTCGAGGGCCTGGCCGCGCTGTGCCGCGACGCCGGGCGGCGCCTGGAGCTCGACGTCGACGTCCGGCAGACCGACGACGAGGCCGAGCTGATCCGCTGGGTGCACGAGGCCGCCGACGAGCGGCTGCCGGTCGTGCTGAACCCGGCGGCGTTCACCCACTACTCGTACGCGCTGCGCGACGCGCTCGCGCAGCGGACCGCGCCGCTCGTGGAGGTGCACATCTCCAACCCGGCGGCGCGGGAGGAGTTCCGGCACACCTCGGTCGTGGCGGGCGTCGCGACCGGCACGATCGCCGGGTTCGGGACGTTCTCGTACGTCCTGGCCCTGCAGGCGGTCGTGGAGCTCCTCGCCGAGGAGGCGGACCGGCGGGGTTAGCCCCCGGCCGGCCCCGGTCGGTCACGGCCGGCCCTCGCCGGCCCCGGTCAGTCGCCCTCGGCGGCCGCGCGGGTCATGGCCTTGAGCTCGGCGACGACGTCGTCGAGCGGGCGGACGTCGCGGTGCGCGCGGCACAGCACCGTCGCGCCCTCGACGGCCGCGACGATCAGCCGCGCGAGGCGGGCCGCCCGGTCGTCCGGGACGCCCGCGTTGCCGAGCCCGGTGGCGAGGGTGTCCTCCCAGCGGCCGAACGCGGCGGCGGCCGCGGCGGCGAGCTGCGGCGCGTCGTCGTGGCATTCCACGGTGACGGCCACGACCGGGCAGCCGGCCCGGAAGCCGCTGCGGATCAGCACCTGGCGCCACCAGCCGACGAAGGCGTCCACGGCGGACGCCGCGTCGCCGCCCTCGGTGGCCGCGACGATCCCGGCGTTGAGGAACTCCCCGGCGTAGCGGACGGCCTCCTCGGCGAGCTGCGCCTTGCCCTCGGGGAAGTGGTGGTAGATCGATCCGCGCGGCGCGCCGCTGTGCGCGATGACGTCGCGGAAACCCGTGCCGCTGTAGCCGCGCTCGCGGAACAGGTAGGCGGCGCTGCGGACCATGCGCTCCCGGCTGTCGGACCCCATGCACCCGATTATGACATTCATCATAAGCAATGCGCGTTGACCATGACGATCGTCATAGGAAACGCTCGCTATGTCGAACGTCATACTCGGGTGCGGGGCGGCCCGTAGGATGTGCCGGAGTTGTTACTCGCGGGTAGCCCGGGTTCGGGCAGGGGAGACAAGGAGACCCTCGTGATCGACCTTCAGCGTGACGGAGACGTGTTCGTCCTGCGTATGGACGCCGGTGAGAACCGGTTCGGCCCCGAGTTCCTCGAGGCCGTCGACGGGGCGCTCGACACCGTCGCCGAGGCGGACGGCCCGCGCGCGCTCGTCACCGTCGGAACCGGGAAGTTCTTCTCCAACGGCCTCGACCTGGAATGGCTCGACGCCCACCGCGACCGGTTCGAGGAGTACCTCGGCCGCGTGCACGCCCTGTACGCGCGGCTGCTCGAACTGCCCGCGCCGACGGTCGCGGCGGTCAACGGGCACGCGTTCGCCGGGGGAGGGATGCTCGCCCTCGCGCACGACTTCGCCGTCATGCGCGCCGACCGGGGCTACTTCTGCCTGCCCGAGGTCGACCTCGGGATGAGCTTCACCCCGGGGATGAACGCGCTGATCACCGCCCGGCTGTCGGCCGCCGTCGCGCACGAGGCCATGATCACCGGCCGCCGGTACACCGCGGAGGAGGCGGTGGCCGCCGGCATCGTGCGGCGCGCCGCCGCCGAGGACGAGGTGCTGCCCGCGGCCGTCGAGCTGGCGGCGTCCCTCGCGGGCAAGGACGGGAAGGTCGTCGGAAAGATCCGGCGCGACATGTACCGCGCGACGCTCGAGGCGCTGCGCGGGCCCGCGCTCGGCTGACCCCGCCGCTGGGCGCACGGCGCGCGGCGGGCTAGGTTGTGTTGGACTGGAATCGGATTCGGTAATTCGGGAAGGGGTGCCGATGCGCATCGGGATGGCCCTCAACTACGCGGGCGGTTTCAAAGAGACCGTCGAGGAGCTCGCCGACTACGAGAAGGCCGGGCTCGACATCGTTTACATCGCCGAGGCGTACAGCTTCGACGCGGTCAGCCAGATGGGATTCATCGCCGCGAAGACCGAGCGGCTGGAGATCGCGTCCGGCATCCTCAACATCTACTCCCGCACGCCCACCGCGCTCGCGCAGACCGCCGCCGGCCTGGACTACGTGTCCGACGGCCGGTTCACGCTCGGCATCGGCGCGTCCGGCCCGCAGGTCATCGAGGGCTTCCACGGCGTCCCCTACACCGCCCCGCTGGGCCGCACCCGCGAGATCATCGAGATCTGCCGCAAGGTGTGGCGGCGCGAGCGGCTCCAGCACGAGGGCAGGCACTACACCCTGCCGCTCCCGGAGGGGCAGGGCACCGGCCTCGGCAAGCCGCTCAAGCTGATCAACCACCCGGTGCGGGAGAGCATCCCGATCATGGTGGCCGCGATCGGCCCGAAGAACGTCGAGCTGACCGCCGAGATCGCCAACGGCTGGGAGCCGATCTTCTACATGCCGGAGAAGGCCGCCGACGTGTGGGGCCCGTCCCTCGCGGCAGGGAAGGCCAAGCGCGACGCCGCCCTCGGCGACCTCGACGTCGTCGCGCAGGCCGCGCTCGCGATCGGCGACGACGTCCAGGGTTACCTGGAGTTCGGGCGCCCGATGGCCGCGCTCTACATCGGCGGCATGGGAGCCAAGGGCAAGAACTTCTACAACGACCTCGCCCGCCGCTACGGCTTCGAGAAGGAGGCCGAGGAGATCCAGGACCTCTACCTGGACGGCAAGAAGGACGAGGCCGCCGCCAAGGTCCCGCACGAGCTGCTCGAGAAGATGTCGCTGATCGGCACCGAGGGGCACGTCCGCGAGCGGCTCGCCGCGATGAAGGAGTCCGGCGTCACCACCCTCAACGTCGCTCCGATCGCCGGTGACCACAAGGGCCGCCTCGCGCTGATCGAGAAGGTCCGCGAGATGGCCGCCGACGCCTGACCCGAGCCGGGCACCGCACCGGGGCCGGACGCGCGCGTCCGGCCCCCGCGTCCGGCCCCCCGTCCGGGCGCGGCGCCGGGCGGCGAAGCCGAGGCTTCTTCGCCTTTCGCGATGCTCTAGAGTCCTCCCCATGGGGGAGACGCATACCGGACGTCGCCGCCGCCTGGCCGAGGCCGCCGCCGCGCACGACGCGGACGCCGTCCTGGTCACCCGGCTCGTCAACGTCCGCTACCTGACCGGGCTCGCCAGCTCCAACGCCGCGCTGCTCGTCCCCGCCGGCGCGCCCGCCGTCCTGGCGACCGACGCCCGGTACGCGGGGACGGCCGAGCGGATCGCCCCCGAGCTGCCGCTGGTCCGCGAACGCAAGACGGCCGCCGCGCTCGTCGCCCGCGCCGCCGCGGACGGGCACGCCCGGCTCGGCTTCGAACCCCACGCGCTCACCGTCGAGCAGCACGCCGCGCTGGCCGCGCAGGCCCGCGAGGCCGGGATCGGGCTCGTCCCGCTGGCCGGCCGGCCCGTGGAGGAGCTGCGGCGCGTCAAGGACGAGGAGGAGATCGGCCTCCTGCGCGAGGCGTGCGCGATCACCTGCCGCGCCTTCGACGCCGTGCTCCCCTCGATCGCGCCCGGACGCACCGAACGCGAGATCGCGATCGCGCTGGAGCGCGCCATGGTCGACCTCGGCGCGGACGGGCCCGCGTTCGCGTCGATCGTCGCGTCCGGCCCGAACGGCGCGGTCCCGCACCACCGCCCCGGGCCCCGCGAACTCCGGCGCGGCGACCTGCTCACCATGGACTTCGGCGCCCTCTACGGCGGCTACCACGCCGACATGACCCGCACCGTCGCGATCGGCGAGCCCGCCGGGTGGCAGCGCGATCTGTACGATCTCGTGCACCGCGCCCAGCGCGCCGGTCTCGACGCCGCCCGCCCCGGCGCCGAGACCAAGGCCGTGGACGCCGCCGCGCGCGACGTCGTCAAGGCGGCGGGGCACGGCGACGACTTCCCCCACGGCCTCGGGCACGGCGTGGGCCTGGAGATCCACGAGGCGCCGCTCATGGGGTACGACGAGACCGGTAAGCTGATGGACCGAGTTCCGATCACCGCAGAGCCGGGGGTCTACCTCGCGGGCCGCGGCGGGGTCCGCATCGAGGACACGTTCGTGGTACGCGCGGACGGCCCGGAGCTCCTCACGACGACGACCAAGGACCTGCTCGTCCTCTAGCGAGCGCGCGTGCGGGTCCGCGACCGGGAGAACTAACGCAGTGGCGACGACGAACGACCTGAAGAACGGCATGACGCTGAACCTCGACGGCCAGCTGTGGACCGTCCTGGAATTCCAGCACGTCAAGCCCGGCAAGGGCGGCGCGTTCGTCCGCACCAAGCTCAAGAACGTCCTGTCGGGCAAGGTCGTCGACAAGACCTTCAACGCCGGCACCAAGGTCGAGGTGGCCAGCGTCGACAAGCGGGAGATGCAGTACCTGTACCGCGAGGGCGACGACTTCGTCTTCATGGACACCGAGACCTACGAGCAGCCGCAGATCCCCGGCACCGTCGTGGGCGACGCCGCGAACTACCTGCTCCCCGAGCAGAACGCGGTCATCGCCTTCAACAACGACAACCCCCTGTACGTCGAGCTGCCCGCCGCCGTCGTGCTGGAGATCACCGAGACCGAGCCGGGCCTGCAGGGCGACCGCTCCACCGGCGGCAGCAAGCCCGCCACGCTGGAGACCGGCGCCCAGATCCAGGTCCCGCTGTTCATCACCACCGGCGAGAAGGTCAAGGTCGACACCCGCTCCGGCGACTACCTCGGCCGCGCCTGACGTCCGCCTGCGAGCGGAGCGAGAGCGAGACACATGAGCGCGCGCACCAAGGCGCGGAAGCTGGCGCTGGACATCCTGTTCGCGGCCGAACTCCGCGAGGAGGAGCCGACGGCGGTGCTGGCCGCCCGCGGCCGCCCCAACCAGGGCGAGCTGGCGGAGTACCCGCACGCCGTGCGGCTGATCGAGGGAGTCCAGGGGCGGCGGGAGCGCATCGACGAGCTGCTCGCCACCTACGCCACCGGGTGGACGCTGGAGCGGATGCCCGTCGTCGACCGCAACATCCTGCGGATGGGCGTGTACGAGCTGCTGTGGGTGGACGACGTCCCGGACGGCGTCGCGGTCAGCGAGGCTGTCGGGCTGGCCACCGAGCTGTCCACCGACGAGTCCCCGCGGTTCGTCAACGGCCTGCTGTCGCGCCTGCAGCAGCTCAAGCCGTCGCTGGCGCTCTAGCCCCGGACGCGGGCGCCGTCCCGCGCCCGGGAGCCCGGGGGAGTTCGCGGACGGCGGCAGTCCGGACGGCTAGGGTGGGGTGCGATGAGCGACGTTAGGGGAGTGGCCGTGGCCGGCCGGCAACTGAAGCGGACACGGGGCGGCGGCCGCGTGCGCAACGCCGTCCTGTGGGAGGCGCTGCGCTCGGTCCTGGAGCGGATCACCCCGGAGGCCGGGGCGACCGACATCGTGGACGTGGGCGGCGGCACCGGCGGGTTCGCGGTGCCGCTCGCCGAACTCGGGCACCGCGTCACCGTCGTGGACGCCAACCCGGACGCCCTCGCCGCGCTGGAGCGCCGCGCCGCCGAGTCCGGGGTGCGGGTCCGCGCCGTCCAGGGCGACGCCGTCGACCTGCCCGACCTGCTCGGGCCCGACGCCGCCGACCTCGTCCTGTGCCACAGCGTGCTGGAGTACGTCGACGACCCCGCGGCGGCGACGGCGGCGCTCACCGCGACCGTCCGTCCCGGCGGGTCGGTGAGCCTGCTGGCGGCCGGGCAGCTCGCCGCGGCGCTGTCCCGCGCGGTCGGCGGGCACTTCGACGACGCGCGGCGGGTGCTGACGGACGCGTCCGGGCGGTGGGGCGACGGCGACCGGACGCCCCGCCGGTTCACCCGGGAGACGCTGACGGCGCTCGCGGAGGGCGCCGGGCTGCGGGTCGCCGAGCTGCACGGCGTGCGGATCTTCGCCGACCTGGTGCCGGGCGGGCTCTCCGACGGCGACAGCGACTCCGCCGAGGCGCTGCTCGCGCTGGAGTCCGCCGCCGCCGTCCACCCCGTCCTGCGCGACCTCGCGGCCCAGCTGCACCTCGTCGCCGACAAGCCGGCCTGAGCGCCGGTGCGCACCTCCCGCGAAGTCGTCCCGTGAGCCGTAAGCAGCAGCTCCACCGGCCCGGCCCGCAGCCCGGGCCGCCCGCCGACGACACCGGCTGCGCGATCCTGCACGTCGACATGGACGCGTTCTTCGTCAGCGTCGAGCTGCTGGAACGCCCCGAGCTGCGCGGCCGCCCGGTGATCGTGGGCGGCGCGGGCGCGCGCGGGGTCGTGTCGGCGGCGTCCTACGAGGCGCGCGAGTACGGGGTGCACTCGGCGATGCCGATGACGCGCGCGCGGCGGCTGTGCCCGCACGCGGTCGTCCTGCCGGTGAGCCACGGCAAGTACTCCCGGGTGTCGGCGTCGGTGTTCGAGCTGTTCCGGTCGATCACGCCGCTGGTGGAGCCGCTGTCGCTGGACGAGGCGTTCCTGGACGTCTCGGGGGCCGTGCGGCGGCTCGGGCGGCCCGCCGAGATCGCCCGGAGCGTCCGCGAGCAGGTCCGCGCCCAGCAGGGCATCACCTGCTCGGTGGGGGTGGCGAGCACCAAGTTCGTCGCCAAGCTCGCCTCGACCCGCTGCAAGCCGGACGGACTGCTCGTCGTGCCCGCCGACGGCGCCGTCGAGTTCCTGCACCCGCTGCCCGTCGCGTCCCTGTGGGGCGTGGGGGAGCGGACCGAGCAGGCGCTCGCCCGCCTGGGGCTGCGGACGGTCGGGCAGCTCGCGCAGGTCCCCGTCGTGACCCTCCAGCGGGAGCTGGGCAACGCGCTGGGCGCGCACCTGCACGAGCTGGCGTGGGGCCGCGACCCCCGCGACGTCGTCGCGCACACCCCCGACAAGAGCATCGGCGCCGAGGAGACGTTCGAGACCGACGTGGACGATCCCGAGGTGATCCGCCGGGAGCTGCTGCGGCTCGCGGAGCGGGTCGGCGAGCGGCTGCGCGCGGGCGGGCACGCGGGACGCACCGTGAGCGTCAAACTGCGGATGGCGAACTTCAAGACGATCACTCGCGCGCGGACCCTCGCGGAGCCGACCGACCTCGCTCGTGTGATCTACATCACAGCATGCGAGCTGTATGAGGGGGCCGGGCTGGAACGGGTACGACTCCGTCTGGTCGGGGTGCGGGTGGAGAACCTGCTCCCCGCCGGCGAGGCCCCCCGTCAGCTCGCCCTCGACGAACCGGAGAGCGGTTGGCGTGAGGCCGAGCGAGCCATGGACCAGGTCGCACACAGGTTCGGTCGTGGCGCGGTCCGCCCCGCCGCGCTCGTCCGGCGTGCGGCGGACGGTGACGGACGTGACGGTGGTGACGGGAGACGATGAGAGAACACGCTGAAGCGTCCGAAGGGCCCCGTCCGGCGGGCCGTTCGCTTTCGTCCGCCCGCCAGTGCTCGTATTCTGGGCATATCACCGTTGACGTTCCCGTCCTGCACCGGATACCCCGTCGCGGGGCTGTCGTTGGGAGGCGCCGTGCCGCTGTCTGAGCACGAGCAGCGCATGCTCGAACAGATCGAGCAGCAGCTGTACGCCGAGGATCCGAAATTCGCGCACGCGGTCCGCTCGACCAACCCGCAGATCCATTACAAGCGGCGGATCGTCAAATCCGCCGTCGGTTTCGTCGTGGGCGTCGGCGTGCTGATGGCCGGACTCGTGATCAACGCGGGGGCCGCCACCATCGCGATCAGCGTGGCGGGCTTCCTGCTGATGCTGGCCTCCTCCCTGTGGGCCCTCACGAGCTGGAAGCGCATGGCCGGCATCGGCGACGAGCCCGCGCGGGAGCCCCGCCGGGGGCGTCAGGGCCGGCAGGGGGGCCGCGAGAGCCGCCAGGGCCGCCCGAAGGGCACCTTCATGGAACGCATGGAGGAGCGCTGGCGCCGCCGCACGGAGGGCGAACTCTGACCCGTCGCGGACCGGCCCCGGCTCGTTCCGGGGCCGAGCCCGCCCGGCGGTGACGCGCCCGCGACCTCCCGGCGCCGAACCCCGCCCGGACACCCGCGACCACCGGACACCCCGGAACCGGCGGGCGGCCCGGTCACAGGACTCCCGGAACCCGGGCGGCCACGCCGCCCGGGTTTCCGTTTCCCCGTCATCCGCGCCGCAGCCGCCCGCCCAGCGCCCGCAGCCGGGCGACCGGCCCGTCCGGCCGGGCCGCCAGCGCCGCGAGCCGCTCCCCGGCGCCGCGGAGCGTCCCGCGCGCCTCC
>NZ_JBHTJA010000153.1:0-11429 GCF_042675525.1 Actinomadura sediminis | reverse complement strand
GGTGACCGCGGCCGCCGCCGCGACCGCCGCGGCGACGGCCGCCCCGTTCCCGGCGGCGCCGTCGCGGGCCGCGAGCTCGGCGTGCGCCTGCAGTCCCGCCGCGGCGACCCGGACCGCGCTGATCTCCGCGCCGTACGCGCTCGCCAGCACCGCGTCGACGTGCCCGACGGCCGTCCCGGGGTCGCCGCGCCACAGCGCGTGCTCGGCGGCCAGGCCCCGCGCGATGTAGATGAGGAACGGGTCCTCCGGCAGCAGCGGCTCCAGCCAGCGCAGCCGCTCGTCCACCCCGGCGTCGCCCCGCGCGACCTCCAGGAAGAGCGCGTAGGCGGAGACCTGCGCCTCCGCCCGCCGCGTCACCTGGGCGCCGAACCCCTCCGCCAGCCGGGCCGCCTCCGCCCAGTCGCCGGTGGTGTAGCGGATCAGGAACGCCAGGCAGCGCAGCAGGGCGCCGTAGGTGCTCCAGTCGAGGCCGTTGGCGTGCGCGTACCGGACGCCGTCGTCGGCGGCGCGGGCCGCGTCCGCCAGGTCGCCGCGGTCGAAACGCACGCCCGCGTAGTGGAACATCGCCCGCAGCGTCACCAGCGGGCTGCCGCCCTTCAGTGCGAGGTCGCGGGCCCGCTCGATGACCTCGGCGGCCTTCCCGTCGGCCCGCCGCTTCCAATAGCCGCCGAGGCTGATGAGCAGGCTCGCCTCGGCGTCGACCGCGCCCGCCGCGCGGGCCACCGCCACGGCGCGCTCAGCGAACCCGGGCATCTCGCCGTCCGCGTCCCGGTACAGCAGCATCTTCGCGTAGGTGGCCAGGGCGCGGGCGTGCTCCGTCGTGGGCGGATCGGGCGGCAGCATCGAGACGGCCTCCCGGACCATCGCCTGCGCCTCCTCGTCCAGGTCGATCTCGCCCAGGTACGACGCGAGCTGCTCCCGGATCTGGACGCCGAGCCGCAGGTCCGCCGGGTCGGCGGTCTCCAGCATGCGGCGGAGCCGGTGCACCGCGCGGTGCAGCTCGCCGGCCTCGGCCGCGGCCTGCGCGGCGGCCAGCGTCAGCCGGTCCCGGTCCGTCCCGGCGACCGCCTCCGGGTCCGGGACCGCGTCCCACAGCTCCAGCGCCCGCTCGTAGTGCTCGAACTCCTCCGCGGGCGCGCCGAGCCGCCCGGCCTCCCGCGCCGCCCGCACCGACGCGGCGAACGCGGCGGGCAGGTCGTGCGCGGCGCGGCTGTGGTGCGCCAGCTCCGCCGCCGAACCGCCCTGCCCGTCGGCGTCCGCGGCGAGCAGCCGCGCGAAGTCGGCGTGCAGCCGGGTGCGCTCGCCCGGCAGCAGGTCGGCGTAGACGGCCTCGCGCAGCAGCGCGTGCCGGAAGCTGTACCCGTCGCCGCCCGGGACGAGGAGCTGGTGCGACACCACCTCCCGCAGCGCCTCACCGGCCGCGTCCTCCGCGAGGCCCGACACCCGCCGCACCAGCTCGTCGTCCACCCGGCGTCCGGCGACCGCCGCGACCCGCACGACGCGCCGCGCGTCCGGGGACAGCCGCTCGACCCGCGACAGCAGCAGGTCGGCGAGCCCGGCCGGAAGCTCGTCCAGGTCCGCGGTGGCGTGCAGCTCGGCGGCGTAGAACGGGTTGCCCTCCGAGCGCAGGTGCACCCGCTCGACGAGCTCGGCGGCCACCGGCGCGGCCGGCGTCCCCGACAGCGCGGCCAGGTACTCGCCGGTCTCGGCGCGCCCGAACGGCCGCACCTGGACGCCCGTCACGTTCGGCAGCCGCCGCAGCTCCGCCACCAGCGGGCGCAGCGGGTGCCGCCGGTGCAGGTCGTCCGACCGGTACGTCCCGACGAGGCAGACCCGCTCGCGTTGCAGCACCCGGCACAGGAACGTCAGCAGGTCGCGGGTGGAGCGGTCGGCCCAGTGCAGGTCCTCCAGCACGAGCAGGACGGGCCGGTCGCCGCCCAGTTCGCCGAGCAGCCCGAGCACGGCGCCGAACAGCCGCTGCCGGCCCAGGTCGGGCGCGAGCGGGTCGCCGTCCCCGGGGCCGCCCTCGCCGTCGGGCAGCAGCCGGCCCAGGACCGGGCGGGCCGCCAGCGCGTCCCGGACGGCCGTCGCCTCGGGCCCGTCGCCGCGCGAGGCCGTCCACAGCGCGTCCGCGAGCGGCAGGTACGGGACGCTCTCGCCCAGCTCGGCGCACTGGCCGACCAGGACCGCGCAGCCCCGTTCGCGGGCCGCGCGCTGCAGCGTCGACACCAGATGCGTCTTGCCGATCCCGGCGTCGCCGCCGACGAGGACCGCGCGGGCGCGGCCCGCCGAGGCCTCGTCGAGCGCGCCGGTCAGCTCGGCGAGCTCCGCCGCCCTGCCGATCAGCACCGAACGTCCTTCTGCTCCATCGCGCCCAGTATTCCACCGGACCGGCGATGGTCCGGGCGCATGCGCCGGGCCCCGGACTGGGATGCGGTCCGGGGCCCGGACGGGAAGGCCGGCGGGCGGCCGGCGGGCGGTCAGCGGGCGAGGGCGGGCTCCCGCTCCTCGACGACCGCGTGCTCCTCGGCCCGGTCGGCGGCGTCCTGCTCGGCGGCCTCGGTGGCCTCCTCGTCGCGGGGCGCCGGAACCTCCGGCACGGGCAGCACCTTGTGGTAGGCGCGCAGCGTCTCGGCGGCGATCCGCTCCCAGGAGTAGCGGGAGCGGGCACGGTCGGCGGCGGCGATCGAGTAGCCGTGGCGGGTGGTCTCCTCCGACAGCAGCCGCCGGACGGCGCGGCCGATCTGCACCGGGCGGCCCGCCGGGACGTGCAGCCCGGTGATCTTGTCGAGCACCTCGTCGGCGTTGCCGCCGGCCGTGGTCGCCACGACCGGGACGCCGCAGGCCATGGCCTCCAGCGGCACGGCGGGGGACGGCTGGACGGGCTCCAGGCACAGGGCGAGCCGGGCGGTGCGCAGCAGCCGCGGCAGCGACCTGCGCGGCAGCCGGCCCAGGAAGATCACCCGGTCGGCGACGTGCAGTTCCTTGGCCATGAGCTTGAGCTTGTGGACGACCGGGTCGTTCTCCAGTTCCTCGCGTTCGGGACCGCCCGCGACGGCCAGCTCGGCGTCCGGGACGTGCACGAGGGCGCGCAGCGCGGTCGGGACGTCCCCGGCCTCGAGGTCGTCGCAGACCATCACCAGGCGGGCGCGGTCGCCGTGCGGCAGGGCCGGGCCGGTCTGCGCGAACTGCTCGCCGTCCACCGCGTAGGGGACGACGGCGACCGCGGGGCGCGGGACGCCCATCCGCACGATCGCGTTCGCCTCCTCGGCGTGCCCGGCGAGGACGATCGCGGCGCTCCGGCCGATGGCCTTCTCCAGGCGGTCGCGGTGCGGGTGCACCTCGCGGCCGGTGCGGCGCTCGGCGGCGGCGACCCCGTGGTAGCTCTGCGCGAAGGGGATGTCCAGTTCGCGGGCGACGGCGCAGGCGGCCAGGCCGCCGATCCAGCCGTGCGCGTGGACGATGTCGGGGCGGCCGGCGCCGGACCAGCGGTGCCGCAGCTCGTCGGCGAAGTCGCGCAGGTACGCGAGCGTCTCGTCCTCGGTCAGCGGGCGGGCCGGGCCGGCGTCGAGCCGGACCAGCGCGGCGCCGGGGCCGAGCCGGGTGCGGCTCTTCGCGTCGCCGTCCTGGCGGCGGGCGTACACGGTCACGTGGTTCGGCTCTCCGTCGCCGTGCAGGGGACGGACGAGAGAACGGGCGAGATCCCGGACATGGACGGACTGCAAGTGCTCGCCGTCGAGGTCGGAGGCGGACACGAGCGCGATGTTCAGCGGGCGGTGCATAACGGGATCCTCCGGGACGACACAGGGGAAGCCTGGAGGTATCTGCGTCGTAGACACCTGCTCGCTGAGATCCTTACCCCGCGCGCCGTCTCCGTCAAACCTCACGAATCGGATGCCTCCACCGGATCGCCTCCGATCAGCGCGGATACCGGCAGATTTACTCGCCCGCGCCCGCCGGGCCGCCGCCGTCCCCCGCGTCTCCGCCTCCGATGTCCCCGCCGTCCCCCATGTCCCCGCCGACCCCCATGTCCCCGGCGCCCGCGGGCACGACGGGAAGGTTGATCGTGGACGGGCGGCCGGGGGAGTGGAAGATCTCCTGGTCGGCGGTGAGCATCTCGGTCGCGGTACCGATCGGCGCGCCGGTCCCGGGGTTGCGGGCGACCCGCGGGTACGCGCCGCTGGCCACCTGCACCCGGATCCGGTGCCCGGCGCGGAACCGGTGCCCGGCGGGCCACAGCTCGACCGCGACCGCCCGCACGCCGTCCGCGTCCGGCTCGGGCTCGCCGGGGACGAGCCGCCGCATCCCCTCGCACAGGTTCAGCGACGTGCCGTCGGGCGCGACGTCGCAGAGCCGCACGACGAAGTCGGTGTGCTCCCGGTTCGACCTGACGTGCAGGTCGGCGGTGACCGGGCCGATGATCTCGAGGTCCTCCGCGAGTTCCGCGGACGTGAACGTCAGGACGTCCCGCCGCCGCTCCAGCCGCCGCTGGTCGGTGGACGGGTGCGTCTCGCCGAGCAGCGTGGGCCCGCCGAGGAACGGCGTCGGATGCTCCGGGTCGTACCGGTACCGGTCGGGTTCGGACTCGGGCGCCTCCTCCGGGGCCAGGCCGCCGTCCGGCTGCAGGTGCCAGCGCTCCTCCCGCATCCCCGGGACGGGCCAGTGCGGGAACTCGCGCCACTCCCCGGCGCCCGTCACGTACAGCCGCACGGGGTTCGGGCGCAGTCCGGACGGGTCGTCCAGCAGGTGGGCGCGGAACCACGTCACCGACTCGCCGACGGACCCGCGCATCATCCGCTGGTCGGCGTGGAACCACGGGCCGATCGTCAGGTACGGCTCCTGCCCGGCGGCCCGCAGCGCCGCGTAGTCCTTGAGCTGCCACGGCAGGAAGATGTCGTACCAGCCGCCGGTCATGTTCACCGGCGCGGTGACCCGCGACACCGTGGGGCTGAAGTCGCGCTTGTCCCAGAACGGGGTGTCGGGGCCGTTGACCAGGAGGTCCTGGAAGAACCGCTGCTGCTCGCCGGTCGCGATCCGGTCCAGTTCGGCGAGCGGACGGCCCGACAGCGCGGCGCGGCGGGCGCGGCGCGGCGACATCAGGCCGGTCGTGATGCCCGACAGGGAGTTCTTCATCCGGGCGGTCATGTCCACCCAGATCAGCGCCGACTCCAGCGCGAACGTCCCGCCGACGTTGACGGCGTCCCGGAACGTCGACGCGGTGACCTGCATCGACAGCGCCTTCAGTTCGGGGCCCGCCTCGGCCGCCACCGCCCACTGCACGTAGCCGAGGTAGCTCGGGCCGTGCATCGCGAACGTCCCGCCGAACCACGGCTGCCGCCTCAGCCACTCGATGGTGGCGAGGCCGTCCTCCCGCTCGTCCAGCGCCTCGAACACGCCGCCAGAGCCGAACCCGCCGCGGACGCTCTGCACCACCGCCTGGAAGCCGTGCGACGCGAACGCCTGCCCGCACATCAGCCCGAACGGCCCGCGCCGCCCGTACGGGGAGCGGACCAGCACTGTCGGGGCGCTCCGCACGTCCCCGCCGTCGAGGACGGGCGCGTACCGGTCCGCGAGCAACGTCACACCGTCGCCCGCGGGAACTTCCAGATCCCGTTCGACCGTCACCTTGTGGGGGCCGTTCCGCAGTCCCAGCGCCGTGACCCCCAGCCGGCGCATCATGCCCACGCCTACCACGCGATCGATCGTAAACGACGCCGTTCCCGGGCATTCGTCGAGATCTCGTCTCGGGCGGGCCACGGGTTGACTACGATCGAGGCGATCTGCGTAAAGCGTACTTTGCACGCACATCGCACAAAATTCATCTGACCGGCGGGCCGTCCGGCGCGCCCGGAAGGAGACCGCACCCCTCATGAGTGACAGCTGGGAACGGCCGATCGCCGCCGCGATCGCCCTCGGGGTCGCCGTCGTGGTGGCCGTCGGCCTGCGGCTGCTGACCGCCAGGCTGGGCAAGCGTGCCGGCGGCACGCGCTGGGCCTGGGACGACCTGGTCGCCAAGCTCGTCCACGACCTGGCGCTCCCGCTCACGCTCATCGCCGGTGTCTGGATCGCGCTGAAGGTCTGGGAGGCGCCGCGCGGCACCCTCGACGTCCTCGCCCGGGTGCTCACCGCCGTCGCGATCTTCTTCGTGTCGCTGGCGGTGGCCCGGCTGATCGCCGGGAGCCTGTCCTCGTACGCGGTGGCCCGGCAGGGCGTCGCGGCGAACGTGACGATCTTCGCCAACATCGCCAAGGTGCTGGTGATCGGCATCGGCCTGCTGATCATGCTGCAGAGCCTCGGCGTCTCGATCGGCCCGCTGCTCGGCGCCCTCGGCGTCGGGGGCCTCGCCGTCGCCCTCGCCCTCCAGGACACCCTCGCCAACCTCTTCGCGGGCGTGCACATCCTGGCCGCCAAGACGATCGAGCCCGGTCACTACATCCGGCTCGACACCGGCCAGGAGGGCTACGTCGTCGACATCAACTGGCGGAACACCACGATCCGGACCCTGTCCGACAACATCGAGGTGATCCCGAACCAGCGGTTCTCCGACACGATCCTCACCAACTACAGCCGTCCCGGCGAGGAGATGTCGATCCTCGTCTACGCGAAGCTGCCCTACGAGATCGACCTCGACAAGGCCGAAAGCCTGCTCGAAGAGGTCGGGCACGAGGTCATGAAGGAAGTGCAGGGAGGCGTCGAGGGCGCGGGCGTCTTCGTGCGCTTCGACGACTTCAACGACTCGTCCGTCGGCTTCCACGTCATCCTGCGGTCCACGGAGTTCGAGGACCAGTTCCGGATCAAGCACGAGTACCTGAAGCGGCTGCACCGGTCGCTGCGCCGGGACGGCTACGCGCCGCCGTACTGGCACCACCGCGTGAGCCTGCAGGAAGCCCCCGCCGTGAACGGGAGCGGTGACGCGAAGAGCGAACCGCCCCGCTGAACCGCCCCCGCCGAACCGCTCTCCGAGCGCCCCCGTGGGCCCCGCGTGCCCGGCCCGTCCCGGGCGCGCGCCGCTCGGACCGCCGGCGGGGGGCGCCGTGCCGCGGCCGGCGTCGCGGGGCGGGCGTCAGCGCGTTCGCGGCGGGGTCTCCTCGAACCAGGCGAGGAAGTCGGTGTGGCCGAACATCCGCGCGGTCTCGATGGCGGACGGCGTCCCGGCGCGGGGGTCGGCGCCCGCGTCCAGCAGCGCGCGCACGACGTCCGGTTCCTTCTTGAACACCGCGCCGGCGAGCGGCCGCTGCCCGCGGTCGTTCTGCCGCTCGGGGTCCGCGCCGCGGGCGGCCAGCGCCCGCACCGCGCCGGCGTGCCCGTGGTAGGCGGCCAGCATCAGCAGCGTGTCGCCCTTGTCGTTCGCCAGGTTCGCGGGCACCCCCGCGTCGATGTACGCGACGAGCCGTTCGGTGTCGCCCGTGCGCGCCGCCTCGAACAGCCGGGACGCGAACTCCTCCAGTTCGGGATCGGCCTCGCTCATGTCCGTCTCCCCGCTCTCCGCCACGAGCAGCCCGCCGAGGCTGCCCTCCCCGTAGCTGAGCCGCTTCTCCAGCGCGACGAGCGCGCCGTCCGCGGCGAAGCCGCCGAACCTGACGTCGTCGGCCAGCGACCGCATGATCATAAGGCCGCGGCCGTGGTCGGCGCTCAGGTCCGGCTCGGGCACCAGGTCGGCGTCGAACCCCTCACCGGCGTCGATGACCTTGATGAGGCACCGCCGGTCCTGGATGGTGGCCCGCACGGTGTAGTCGGCGCCGTTCGCGGCGTGCTCGATGACGTTCGTGCAGGCCTCGCTCAGCATCATCTCGATGTCGCCGCAGATCTGCTGGTCGACGCCGAGCGTGCGCAGTGCCGCGTCCAGGATCCTCCGGGTCGCCGGAACGCTCGCCGCGTCCCGCGGCAACAGGAGGTCCAGGCTGATCTCCACGTCGTCTCCGTGATCGTCCGTCTCGGCCCTCCCCGGAGAGGGTGCCCGAGCGGGCGGGGTCAAACATCCTCCCGGGCGGGCCAGGCGCCGCGCCCCGCGATGTCCAGGACGAGCGCCGCGATGTTCCACGCGTCGTCCGCGCCGCTGTGGTGGCGTCCCTCCAGCGGCAGCCCGGCGTGCCGCAGCGCGCCCGCCATGCCCATCCGGCGCAGCCCGTGCGACGCCGCGTACACGGCCTTGGCGTTGACGTGCCGGCGACCGAACGGGTAGCGGACGCCCCCGCCGCACTGCCGCTCGAACTGCTTGCGGTCGTAGTCGCCCCAGCTCGCCCACGTCCGCTCGTGCGACCGGTGCTCCCGCTCCAGCAGCGCGCACGCCTCCCGGAACGGGACGCCCCCGTCCACCTCGTCCTGCGTGAGCCCCGTCAGCCCGGTGCAGAACGCGCCGACCTCCGACCGTTCCGGACGCACCAGGATGCGGTGCTTCGCCACCCGCGCACGCTCCTCCAGGTCGACGACGCACAACCCGATCTCGATGATCTCGTTCGTCTGCCCCGGCGGGACGGGCCCGTCCCAGCACGTCGCCTCGACGTCCACGACGTTGAGGAAACGGCCGATCTTCTCGCGCATGCCGCGGACGATACCGACCGCCGCGGGCCCCGCACGAAGGGTTTTCCGCCGCCCGGCCGTTCCCCGGCGCCGGGCCGTTCCCGGCGCCGGGCCGGGTCAGCCGGCGCTGCTCGCGGCGGCGTGCTCGGCCTGCAGGACCTTCCGGACGGCGCGCGGCACGGGGCCCGACCGCGCGGTCAGCTCCTCGATCCGGCGCTTGTGCCGCCGCCGGTCGGGGCCGGGCAGCACCGACTTCAGCTCGCAGGCCGCCGCCAGCGCGATCGCGGCCGCGTCGTAGCTGTTGACGTGCGCGACCGGCCGCCCCCGCAGCGCCGACGACGCCCCGCCCCACAGGGTCTTCACGACCCGCGGGTCCTTCACCGTGACGTCCTCGACGGTGAAGAGGCCGAGGACCCGTCGCCGCCGCACCCGGATCAGCCCGTCCGCCACGAGCTCGTCGCGCACCGGGCCGATGAACGCCTTGGCGTCCTTGCGCACCCAGTGCTGCCACGAGCGGGGCCGGGGCGCCGCGGCGATCTGCGCCACGAGCCCGTAGGGGTCGGCGCCCGGGGTGCCGGGCCGCGGCCGGGCCCTCTCGTCGTCGCCGAGCCGCCCGTCCAGGTACAGCTCGGTCAGCGCGGCGGCCCGCAGCAGGTAGCCCAGGTGACGGCCGCTCTTGGTCATCTTCTTCTTGCGCAGGTCGTAGGCCAGCAGGAACATCCGGGCCGGCAGCGACTCGGGAATCCGCACCACCATGGTCAGTCCTCGCTCCCGCCGCGCGGCGGGTCCTTCCGGGTTCGCGTGTCGGGGTCTCGTCCGGGCGCGTCCTCGTCGGCGGCCTCCGCCGCCGCGTCCGCGTCGTCCGCGGCGGCGGCCTTGCGGGGGCGGCCCCGGGGACGCATCCGGCCCACCGAGCCGGGCAGCCGCCCCGCGTCGGCGAGGGCCCTGCGCAGCAGGAACTCGATCTGCGCGTTGGTGCTGCGCAGCTCGTCCCCGGCCCACCGGGCCAGCGCGTCGTGGACGGCCGGGTCGAGCCGCAGCAGAATCTTCTTGCGCTCGGAGGTCACTGCCGATCATCACCCGCCGTAGGGCCGCTCACTGGTACAGGCTGCCGGTGTTCAGCACCGGCTGGGCGTCGCGGTCGCCGCACAGCACCACCAGCAGGTTGCTGACCATGGTCGCCTTGCGCTCCTCGTCGAGCTCCACGACATCGTCCTCGACCAGGCGGTCCAGCGCGAGCTGCACCATGCCGACCGCGCCCTCCACGATCCGCTGCCGCGCCGCGACGACCGCGCCCGCCTGCTGGCGGCGCAGCATGGCCTGCGCGATCTCCGGCGCGTACGCCAGCCCGGTGATCCGCGACTCGATGATGTCGACGCCCGCGGACGCGACCCGCTGCGTCACCTCCGCCGAGAGCTGCGCGGTGATCTCGTCGGCGTTGTCGCGCAGCGAGGTCTGCTCGTGGCTGTCGTAGGGGTAGCTGCCGGCGATGTGCCGGACGGCCGCCTCGGTCTGGAACGCGACGAACTCGACGAAGTCGTCCACCTCGAAGACGGCGCGGGCGGTGTCGCGGACCTGCCAGACGACGACCGCGGAGATCTCGATCGGGTTGCCGTCCAGGTCGTTGACCTTGGCGAGCCCCGTCTCGTGGTTGCGGATCCGGGTGGAGATCTTCTGCCGCTCGCTGATCGGGTTGACCCACCGCAGGCCGTCCGTCCGCACGGTCCCGGCGTAGCGGCCGAGCACCTGCAGCACCCGGGCCTCGCCCGGCGCGACCGCGGTCAGCCCGACCGCCACGACCAGCCCGGCGACGACGAGCACGGAACCGGCGGCGATGCCGGCGGTGAGCGCGGCGGCGCCGCCGGTGAGCACGCCGAGCACCACGGCCAGCGCGCCGGCCGACACGAGCACCACCGCCAGCGCCAGCATCCCCCAGCCGTTGATGTCGCGGGCCGGGCGTTCCGAGATCTTCGGGGCCGGCATCTCGACCTTCACCGTCGTGTCCATGGGGCCTCCCTCTGTCCTGTTATCGCCAATCTAGCAAAGTGATATCACTTTTTCCAGGCGGCCCCGGACGGCGGGAAGGCGGGGACCGCCTTGCGGCGACGGGGGCCCGGCTCCGGCGGCTCCTCGATCACCGCTCCCGGGGCCGCCGCGCGCGGCGGGGGGCGCGGGGGCGGCGCGGCCGTCCGCGCCGCGCTCCGCCGGGTCCCGCCGGACCCTGACCGCACCCGGCACCGAACGGCATGCGCCCGACACTCCCGCATCCCGGACGCACGCCGCACAAGCGGGCGAAGCGGCGGGGCACAATAGTCGTTCATATTGCCCGAGGGGTGCGATTGCGCATTTCTTCATCCCCGCCTCCCATGGAACGCTCCGACGTGCGCCGCCGGTGGATCCGGGCGACGATGGAGACGGCATCCGGACATTTCTGGCAAGCCTGTGCGTCGCCCAGTGTTCGCCCGGTGCCGCCTTGACGCGACGCGGTGCGTCGCGCTTTGCTTGCGAAGTCCAAAATCCCCCCAGCGTGAATCTCGAGGCCGAATGTCGCACGCGACACCGGACGGGAAGACGGCCATTCCTCGCGCCGCGCATTCAACCCGTCCGCTTTGCGGTTATCGGACACCCGAATGGAGTCCGCCCGTCCCGCCGGAGTGACCCCCGCATATCTCCGTCCGGCGGGACGACCCGCGCGCCGCGTCACCTCGTCCGTCCCGAAAGCCCGATGATGACCACACCTGCGCTCCCGCCCGCCCCGGGGCCCGCGTCCCTGCTGCCCGCCGCCTGCGCGGCGGTGCTCGCCGTCGCCGCGCCCCTGCTGTCCGGGGGCGGGACGGGACCGTTGCAACGGGCGCTGGCCGGCCTGCTCGCCGCCGCCGCCTACGCGGCCGCGGGCGCCGCCTGGCGGC
>NZ_JBHTJA010000152.1:0-11539 GCF_042675525.1 Actinomadura sediminis | reverse complement strand
CCGCGACGGCGTCCGGACGGCCCGGCCTCCGCGGGGGCCGGGAGCGGCGCGCTGCGCCCGGCGGCTGCGCCGGCTGGCGATCGCCGTGACCGCCGCCGGCCTCGTCGCGACCAGCGGCGCCGCCGCCGTGCCGCCGGCCGTCCCCGAGTGGTCGAGCCCCGGCCTCGTCGGCGGCGGGGGCCCGTCGCACCACGGCGTCCCGCTGCCCCCGCACGAGTCCTCCGGCGCCTCCTACCTGCCGGGCAGCTCGGTCGTCCGGCTCCGGGACGGGCGGATGCGGCTGGTCCCGCCGGGCGGGGACACCGCGATCACCGTCCCGGCGGACGACCCGCGCGTGCGGGCCGCCGTGCGGGCCGACCGGGCCTGGCTGGCGTCCGGCACCGTCCCCACCGGGGGCCTCGGCGAGCGGTACGAGGCGATGTCGGCGCGCGCGCTGCTGGACCTGCGGCTGCTCACCCGGCCGAACGGCGCGTCGCAGGCGTCCTGGTACGGGATCTGGCGGTACAGCTGGCCGCGCGACTCCGCGTTCGCCGCCGCCGCGTTCGCCGTGTCCGGGCACTCCGCCGAGGCACGGTCCGTCCTCGCGTTCATGGCCCGGGTCCAGGACCCCGACGGCACCTGGGCGGCCCGCTACCACGTGGACGGGCGCCCGGTCACCGACGGCCGCGACCGGCAGCTCGACGCGCTCGGCTGGATGCTGTGGGCGACGTGGTTCGCGGAGGCCACGACCTCCGACGAGGCCGGGGACGGCCCAGCGTCCCTGCCCGGCGAGCTGTGGACGATGGTGCGGCGCGCCGCCGACCACCTCGCGCTGTCGCTGGACGCCGAGGGCCTGCCGCCCGCCTCGTCCGACTACTGGGAACGCGACCCCCGCACCGAGGAGGACCCCCGCCGGCCCACCCTCGGCGTCGTCGGGCCCGTCCTGGCCGGGCTGCGCTCCGCCGCCGCGCTCGCCGAGCGGGGCAGCGCCGAGGCGGCGCGGTGGGGCGCCGCCGCCGACCGGCTGTCGGACGCGCTCGCCCACCAGTTCGCGCCGCTCGGGTACCCGCGCTCGCCGGTGAAGGGCGGCCGGATGGACACGTCCGTGACGTTCATCGCACCGCCGTTCGCGCCCCGCGACGCCGGGGTGACCGCCGCGATCGCGCACGCGTTCGACGAGCAGGTCCTCCCGAACGGGGGCGTCCTGCCGGGCGAGGAGTGGCCGGGCAACAAGGAGATCGCGTGGACGCCCGAGGTCGCCCTGTTCGGCCTCGCCGCCGCCGCGTCCGGCCGCACCCGGACCGCCCTGGACCGCCTCGACTGGCTGCGGCGGCACCGCACGTCCCTCGGCGTCCTGCCGGAGAAGGTCGGGCCGGACGGGCACCAGGCGGCCGTCGCGCCCCTCGGCTGGACGGCGTCCATGGTCGTCCTGTCGCTGGCGGCGCTGGAGGACCCGCTGCCGATCCCGCCGGTGCCGGAGTGATCGACCGGGCCGATCAGCCGAACTGCTCCCACGCGAGCTTCGCGACGAGCGCCGCGACCACGCACAGCAGGACGGCCCGGACGAACCCGGCGCCGCGGTTGATCGCCGTCCGGGCGCCGAGCTGGGCCCCGACGGCGTTGCAGGCGGCCATCGCCAGCCCGACCGCCCACAGGACGTGCCCCTGGACGGCGAACACCGCGAGCGCCCCCAGGTTCGTCCCCGCGTTGATGATCTTCGAGGTGGCCGAGGCGTTCACGAAGTCCATGCCGAGCAGGCCGGTGAACGCGATGACCAGGAACGTCCCGGTGCCGGGGCCGACGAGCCCGTCGTAGAACGCGATGAGCACGCCGGGGATCAGGACGGCCGCCGCCACCCGCCGCCGGGTGCGCAGGACGAGCCGCGGCGTCCGGCCGAGGTCGGGCTTCAGCACCACGATCGCCGCGACGGCCAGCAGCACGATCATGATCACCGGCTTGAGGACGTCCGAGGAGATCGCCGCGGCGCACAGCGCCCCGCCCGCCGCGCACGCGACCGCGAGCCCCGCCGCCGGGACGGCCACCCCGGTGTCCGGTTTCGCCTTCCGCAGGTAGGCGACGGCGGCGGACGTCGTCCCCGCGATCGACCCGAGCTTGTTCGTCGCGAGCGCCGCCGCCACGGGCTGCCCGGGCATGGCCACGAGGAGCGCGGGAAGCTGGATCAGCCCGCCCCCGCCCACCACCGCGTCCACCCATCCCGCCGCGAGCGCCGCCGTCAACAGCAACACGACCTGCTCAGCGTCCACCGCGGCCCCCGGGGGTAAGGAGTCAAAGCAAAAGAAACACCTGACCTTACCCGGCGGCCGGACCGGCGAGGTCCCCGGGCCGGACGCGTCCGGCGCGGCTCAGCGCTCGCCGGCCGCCGCCCACTCCTCGTCCAGGATCGCCCAGACATGCAGGTCACGAGACTCGCCGTCGGCGATGTACGCCTTCCGCTGGACGCCCTCCAGGGTCATGCCGAGACGCTTGGCGACGGCGATGCTGGCGTCGTTGGCGGGGTCGCACAGCCACTCGACGCGGGCCATGCCGCGGACACCGAACGCCCAGTCGAGCATCGCCCGGCAGGCGATGGTGACCAGGCCGCGGCCCCGCGCCGCCCGGTCGAGCCACACCCCGAGCTCGCAGACGCCCCGGTCGGCGTCGAAGACCCGGAACAGCGTGCCGCCCATCAGGACGCCGTCCACCCAGATGCCGTAGAAGCGGCCCTCGTCGGCGGCCTGCCGGTCGGCGTACCGCTGCAGGAAGGCGCGGGCGCTCTCCTCGTCCACGACCGTCCGCCCGAACGGCACGTACCGCACGATGTCGTCGCGGACGCGGTCGACGTGCGCGGCGAACTCGGCGGCCTGCCAGGGCTCCAGCGGACGCAGCTCGGCGCCGTCGGCGAGCCGGTGAGCGAACATGGTGCCTCCCACTTGTGCACGGACGTACGTGGGGCACCGTAACCGACCCGCCGGACAATCGTGATCTTGAGCCTCGTTCCGGACGGGCGGCTCGCCGGGTTCGCGGGAGCCGGCCGGAACGTCAGCGCCCGGGGCGTGCCAGAGTCCGGCGGAACGCGCGGACGTCGCCGACGAGCAGGTCCGGCACCTCCATCGCGGGGAAGTGCCCGCCCCGCTCGTACTCCGACCAGTGGACGATGCGGCCGTCCGGGTCCATGAGGCTCCGGATGGTGGTGTCGGCGGCGAAGACGGCGACACCGGTCGGCGGGTCCTGCGGCTCCGTCCCGCCGGCGTCCGGCCCCGCCCCGTCCGGCCCCGCCCCGTCCTGCCGCGCCGCGTGCTCCCGCCACGCGCGCATCCCGTCGTGCACCGCGTGCGCCGTGGACGCGCCCGACCCGGTGAACCAGTAGAGGCTCACGCCGGTGAGCAGATGGTCGCGGTCGACGGCCTCGTCGGGAAGCGCGAACGCCGGGTCGGTCCACTCGTGGAACTTCTCCGCGATCCAGGCGAGCTGCCCGACCGGCGAGTCGTTCAGCGCGTACGCCAGCGTCTGCGGACGGGTGGACTGCAGGGCCAGGTAGGCGGTGCCGTCGGCGAGGAACGCGTTGAAGCGCTCGGCGCGGTCCCGGTCGGCCCCCGCGAATTCCGCGGGATCGAGGGCGGGTGCGAACGCGGGGGCGGCGGCGGTGCCGGTGAGGTGCACGCCGGCGACCCGGCCGGGCGCGACCGCGGGCAGCATCCCGGCGACCCCGGCGCCGACGTCGGTGCCGTGCGCGGCGTAGTGCGCGTATCCGAGGCGACGCATCAGCTCCGCCCAGGCGAGCGCGACGCCGAACAGGTCGAAGCCGGCGTCGCCGAGCGTGGAGAACCCGTACCCGGGCAGGGACGGGACGACGACGTGGAAGGCGTCGGCCGGGTCGCCGCCGTGGGCGCGGGGGTCGGCCAGCGGGCCGACCACCCGGGCGAACTCGACCGGCGAGCTCGGCCACCCGTGCGTGAGGAGCAGCGGCAGCGCGTCCGGCTCCGGGGAGCGGACGTGCCAGAAGTGGATCCGCCGCCCGTCGATCTCCGTCGTGAACTGCGGGATCTCGTTGAGCGCCGCTTCCTGCGCCCGCCAGTCGAACCCGCCCGCCCAGTACTCGGCGAGCGGCGTGAGGGCGTCGAGGGGGGCGCCGCGGCTCCAGCCGTCCGTCGCCGGGCGGGCGGCGGGCCAGCGCGTGGCGGCCACGCGGGCGCGCAGGTCGTCGAGGTCGGCGTCGGGGATCCGGATGCGGAAGGGACGGATGTCGTCGTTCGTCATGCCGCAGACGGTAGAAGGCAATGCGGCAAGGTTCCTTCCGCATATGCACCGAGGTGATCGACCGGCTCTCCCGCGCCCTGACGACCGCGCCCTGACGACCGCGGCCCGGCGGTACCGGGCGCGGGGTGCGCGTCCCGGCCCCCGCGCCGGAGCCCGCCGACCGGCTGCGCGTGCTGTCGGCCCGGTACGCTCGCGCCGCCGGCTAGAGCTTCTCGACGGGCGCGTACCGCAGGACGAGGCGCTTGACGCCGTACTCGCCGCCGAAGTCGACGCTCGCCGCGGCCTTGTCGCCCGCGCCGTCCACCGACACGACCGTGCCGAGGCCGAACGAGTCGTGCGTGACCTTGTCGCCCGGCGACAGGGACGGCACCGCGCGCGCCCCCGGCGACCGGACGCCCGGACGCGCCGCCATCCGGGTCGCCGCGGACCCCGACGCGGACGACGCCTCCCGCTCCCACTCGATCAGCGGCTTCGGCACCTCGCCCAGGAACCGCGACGGCGGGTTCACCTGCGGCGCGCCCCACGAGCTGCGCATCGTCGCCCGCGACAGGTACAGCCGCTGCCGGGCGCGGGTGATGCCGACGTAGGCGAGGCGCCGCTCCTCCTCCAGCTCCTTCGGGTTGCTCATGGCGCGCAGGTGCGGGAACACGCCGTCCTCCATGCCGGTGAGGAAGACGACGGGGAACTCCAGCCCCTTCGCGGTGTGCAGGGTCATCAGCGTGACGACGCCCTGGTCCGTCTCCGCGGGCTGCTCGCCGGGCGGGACGGGCGCGCCCTTCGCGCCGCCCGGGATCGAGTCGGCGTCCGCGACCAGCGCGACCTGCTCGAGGAACTCCGGCAGCCGCCCCTCGGGGGACTCCCCGTCGAGCCGCTCCTCGAACTCGCGGGCGACCGCCTCGAGCTCCTGCAGGTTCTCGACGCGCGTCTCGTCCTGCGGGTCCTTCGACGCCTGCAGCTCCGCGAGGTAGCCGCTCCGGTCGAGGACGAGCCCGATCAGCTCGGCGGGCGACACCGACTCGGCCGCCGCGCGCAGCTCGTCCAGCAGCAGGACGAACTCGCGGACGGCGTTGATCGAGCGGGTCGCCATGCCCGGGACGTCCTCGGGGCCGCGCAGCGCCTGCCAGAACGAGATCCGCTCCCGGGACGCGTACGCCTCGACGCACGCCTCCGCCCGGTCGCCGATGCCGCGCTTCGGGACGTTCAGGATGCGGCGCAGCGACACGGTGTCCTCGGGGTTGGCGAGGACGCGCAGGTACGCGAGCAGGTCGCGGATCTCCTTGCGCTCGTAGAAGCGGACGCCGCCGACGACCTTGTACGGCAGGCCGGTGCGGATGAACACTTCCTCGAACACGCGGGACTGCGCGTTCGTCCGGTAGAACACCGCGACGTCGCCGGGCTTCGCGTCGCCCGCGTCGGTGAGCTTGTCGACCTCGTGGGCGACGAACGCGGCCTCGTCGTGCTCGTTGTCGGCCACGTACCCGGTGATCTTCGCGCCCTCGCCCTGGTCGGACCAGAGCCGCTTCGGCTTGCGGTCGGCGTTGCGCTCGATGACGGCGTTCGCGGCCGACAGGATCGTCTGCGTGGAGCGGTAGTTCTGCTCCAGCAGGATCGTCGTGGCGTCCGGGTAGTCGCGCTCGAACTCCAGGATGTTGCGGATCGTCGCCCCGCGGAACGCGTAGATCGACTGGTCGGCGTCGCCGACCACGCACAGCTCCGCCGGGCCCACGCCCTCGACCGGCCGGGTCAGCTCCCGGACGAGCTCGTACTGCGCGTGGTTCGTGTCCTGGTACTCGTCCACGAGCACGTGCCGGAACCGGCGCCGGTAGTGCTCGGCGGCCTCCGGGAACACCTGCAGCAGGTTGACCGTCATCATGATCAGGTCGTCGAAGTCCATCGCGCCGGCCTGCTGCAGCCGCGCCTGGTACATCTCGTACGCCTCGGCGAGCTTCTGCTCCATGTGGCTGGACGCCCGCGCCTTGCAGGTCTCGTAGTCGATCAGCTCGTTCTTGAGGTTCGACACCTGGGCGCTGAACGACTTCGGCGGGTACCGCTTCGGGTCGAGGTCGAGCTCCCGGCAGACGAGCGCCATGAGGCGCTGCGCGTCCGCCTGGTCGTAGATCGAGAAGCTCGTCGGGAAACCCAGCCGCTTGGCCTCGCGGCGCAGGATCCGCACGCACGCGGAGTGGAACGTCATCACCCACATGGCGCGCGAGCGCGGCCCGACGAGGGCGTCGACGCGCTCCTTCATCTCGGCCGCGGCCTTGTTGGTGAACGTGATCGCGAGGATCTGGCCGGGGTGCACGTCCCGCTCGCCGAGCAGGTGGGCGATGCGGTGGGTCAGCACGCGCGTCTTCCCCGACCCGGCGCCCGCGACGATCAGCAGGGGTCCGCCGGCGTGGACGACGGCGGCGCGCTGCTGCTCGTTGAGGCCGTCGAGCAATGGGTGGGCTTCGGTCTTCGACATCATGTGCGAGTCTACGGCGCCGCGGGCCCGGGTTCGGCGCGTTCACCGGGGCCCGGGCCCGGACCGGCGGGGCCCGGGCCCGGGCCGGCGGGCGGCGTCAGGACCGTTTGCGGTGTTCCCAGGCGGCCTCGGCGGCGGCGCGGACGGCGGCGAGATCGGCGCCCGCCGCCGCCATCGACGCCGCCGCGACCGCGCCCTCGACGAGCGGCGCGTCCGCGAGCAGCACCGTGCCCTCGCGGGCGTCCTCGACGACCATCTCGGCGGTGAGCACGGAGCTGCCGATGTCGGCGAGCAGCAGCACCCCGTCGTCCCCGGACGCGCGCTCGACGGCCCGCTCGACGGCGACGATGCTCGTGCCGAGGCCGCCGTCGGGGTCGCCGCCCGCGGCCTCCACGACGGCCTCGCCGACGCCCATCGCCCGCGCGACCTCGGCGACGCCCTCGGCGAGCGTCCGGCTGTGCGCGACGATCACGATCCCGACCATCAGCCCTCCAGGGTCTCGGCGAGCGCCCGCAGGACGAGCGCGGTGGACGCGGCGCCCGGGTCCAGATGCCCGACGCTGCGTTCCCCCAGGTAGCTGGCCCGCCCCTTGCGGGCCTGCATGGGGACGGTGGCGTCCGCCCCGGCCTCGGCGGCGTCGGCGGCGGCCCGCGCGCAGCCGGGCAGCGGCGCACCGCCCGCGAGGGCCTCCTCGTAGGCTTCGACGGCCGGGGCGAGCGCGTCCACCATCGTCTTGTCGCCCTCGGCGGCCTGCCCCAGCTCGCGGACGCCGTCGAGCGCGGCGCGCAGCGCGGCGCCGAAGTCGGCGACGTCGGGGTCGTCGAGATCGTCGAGGTACCGGCCGGCGCGGCGCAGCATGGTCCCGTACAGCGGCCCGGACGCGCCGCCGGTCCTCGACACGATGGCGCGCCCGGCCGCGATCAGCACCTTGCCCGCGGGGGCGTCCGCGGGCAGCGCCGCGACGGCGGCGGCGAAGCCGCGGTCGAGGTTGTGGCCGTGGTCGCCGTCGCCGATCGCGGCGTCGAGGGCGGTGAGCCGTTCGGCGTCGGCGGACACGAGCTCGGCGGCGCGGCGGATCCAGCGGTCCGCGGCGGACCCGGTCAGCCCGATCATCGGCCCCACCGCAGCGCGGGCGTCTCGACGGGCGCGTCCCACAGCCGGGTCAGGTCCGGCGTCAGCCGGCACACGCTGATCATGACTCCGGCCATCTCCAGGCTGGTGACGTAGTCGCCGACGAGGCACCGGACGGCCGTCGCGCCGTGCCCGGCGAGCCAGTCGGCGACCGCCGCGTACGCGACGTACTGCTCGATCAGCGGCGTGCCGCCCATCCCGTTGACGAGGACGAGCAGGTCGTGGCCCGCGAGCGGCACGTCCGCGTCGATCGCCGACAGCGCCGCGTCGACGATCTCCGCGGCGGTGCCCGCGCGGGTCCGTTCCCGCCCGGGTTCGCCGTGGATGCCGATGCCGAGCTCCATCTCGCCGTCCGCCAGCTCGAACGTCGGCCGCCCGGCCGCCGGTACCGTGCACGGCGACAGCGCGACGCCGAACGAGCGGCTGCGCTCGTTCACCTCCCGGGCGGCGGACGCGACCGCCGCGAGGCCGGCGCCCTCCTCGGCGAGCGCCCCCGCGATCTTCTCGACGAACAGGGTGGCGCCCGTGCCGCGCCGGCCCGCCGTGAACGTGCTGTCCTCGACGGCGACGTCGTCGTCCACCACCACCTGGACGACCTCGATGTCCTCGTCCTCGGCGAGTTCGGCGGCCATCCGGAAGTTCATCACGTCGCCGCTGTAGTTCTTCACGACGTGCAGCACCCCGGCGCCGCCGTCCACCGCCATGGTCGCCGCGATGATCTGGTCCGGGACCGGCGAGGTGAAGACCTCCCCCGGCGCGGCGGCGTCGAGCATCCCCGGCCCGACGAACCCGGCGTGCAGCGGCTCGTGCCCCGACCCCCCGCCCGACACCAGCGCGACCTTGCCGGTGCGGGGCGCGTCCGCCCGCACGACCGTCCCGCCCGACGGGTCGACCCGCAGCGACGGGTGCGCCGCGGCGAGCCCGCGGAGCGCGTCGGACACCACGTCCCCGGGGGCGTTGATGAGTTTGCGCATGCTCACAGCACTACCCGCGTCCGGCGATCTGTCCCAGACCCAATCGTGATCGCGCCGCGGAACGTGTCGGCGTCCCCGGCGGCGCTTATGGTTGACGGCGTGACGGGCGTACTGGAAGACAGCGGGCTGCAGCGGATCCTCGCCGTGATGGCGCACCCGGACGATGTCGACTTCGGCGCCGCCGGGTCGGTCGCGGGGTGGACGGACGCGGGCATCGAGGTCGTCTACCTGATGGTGACCGACGGGGACGCGGGCGGGTTCGACGACGGGCTGACGCGGCCGGAGATGGCGGCGCTGCGGCGCAACGAGCAGCGCGCGGCGGCGAAGGTCGTCGGCGTGACCGACGTCCGGTTCCTCGGCTACCCGGACGGGCGCGTCGAGGCGACGCTCGACCTGCGCCGCGACATCGCGCGGGTGATCCGGCAGGTGCGCCCGGACCGGGTGCTGATGCCGAGCCCGGAGCGGAACTACGAGCGGATCTACCCGAGCCACCCGGACCACCGGGCGGTCGGCGCGGCGGCCCTGGACGCCGTCTACCCCGACGCCCGCAACCCGTACGCGTTCCCGGAGCTGCTGACCGAGGGCCTGGAGGCGTGGACGGCGCGGGAGGTGTGGCTGACCGGCGGCCCGTCCGCGAACCACTACGTCGACATCACCGACCGGTTCGAGCGGAAGGTGAGCGCCCTGCGCGCGCACGCCAGCCAGACCGCGCACATGCCGGAGGAGGACCTGCGGGCGATGCTGCACGGCTGGCTGTCGGCCTCGGCCGCCGCCGGCGGCCTCCCCGAAGGCCGCCTCGCCGAACCGTTCCAGGTGGTCGACACCGCCTGACCGCGCCGCCCGACCGCCGCCGGGGCCGCCGCGCCGGCCGATGCGGTCAGACGAGGCGGCGGGCGGCGGCCCAGCGGGAGAGTTCGTGGCGGTTGGACAGTTGCAGCTTCCGCAGGACGCTGCTGACGTGCGTCTCGACCGTCTTGACGGAGATGTACAGCTCCTTGGCGATCTCCTTGTAGGCGTAGCCGCGGGCGATCAGCCGGAGGACGTCCCGTTCCCGCTGGGTGATCTGGTCGAGCTCGGGGTCGACGGCGGGGGCGTCCGTGGCGGCGAACGCGTCGAGGACGAAGCCGGCGAGCCGGGGGGAGAACACCGCGTCCCCCTCGGCGACCCGGCCGATCGCGTCGGTCAGCTCGGGACCCGAGATCGTCTTGGTGACGTAGCCGCGGGCGCCGCCGCGCACGACGCCGATGACGTCCTCGGCGGCGTCCGACACCGACAGGGCGAGGAACCTGGACGGGACGTGGCCGTGCAGGCGGCGCAGCACCTCGATGCCGCCGCCGCCCGGCAGGTGCACGTCGAGCAGCACCACGTCGGGCGTGGCGGCGCGGATCACCGCGACGGCCTCGTCGACGTCGCCCGCCTCGCCGACGATCTCGATGCCGTCGCCGAGCTCGGCCTTCACGCCGGTCCGGAACATCTGGTGGTCGTCGACCAGCACGACCCTCTTGCGCGGCTCGCTCACAGCTTCTCGATCTCCAAACGCACTTCGGTGCCCTCGCCCGGCGCGGTGCGGACGGTCGCCCGGCCGCCGTTGCGCTCCATACGTCCGATGATGGACCCCCGGACGCCCATCCGGTCGTCCGGGATCGCGTCGAGGTCGAAGCCGCGGCCCCGGTCCCGCACGAAGATCGCGATCGCCTTCCCCTCGACCTCGGCGAACACCGAGATCGAGGGGGCCTCGGCATACTTGGCGGCGTTCACCATCGCCTCCCGCGCCGCCTGGACGGCCGCGGCGAGGCGCTCGTCCAGCGCGGTGTCGCCCACGCAGACGACCTCGATCGGGACGCCGTGCACGTCCTCGACCTCCCCGGACGTCTCCTTGATCGCGGCGGCGAACGTGCGGTCGGGGTCGTCGCGCCGCTCGTACAGCCAGGTCCGCAGGGTGCGCTCCTGGGAGCGGGCGAGGCGCTGCACCTCGCGGGGGTCGTGGGCGTTGCGCTGGATGAGCGTGAGGGTGTGCAGCACCGAGTCGTGGATGTGCGCGGCCAGCTCGGCGCGCTCCTGGGACCGGACGCGTTCCGCCCGTTCGGCGTCGAGGTCCTGCCAGAGCCGGACGATCCACGGGGTGGCGATCAGCGCCACCCCGGTCAAAATGATGATCATGGTGACGCCGACCGAGCGGACCTGGCTCGCCTCGACGTTCTGGGCCACGACCCCGCCGATGCCGCCGACGACCAGCGCGAGGCCGAGGAGGCTGCGCAGCCACCGCTGCCGCAGCGGCAGCACCCAGCGTTCGCGTTGCGCGCGGTCGGCCTGCTGCCACAGCAGCGCCACGCCGACGCCGCCGATCACGAACGGCCACAGCGCCCACTGGAGCGCCCCGGAGGCGCCCCACGGCAGTGCCGCGAGCGAAAGGAAGCCGAGGGAGACCGCACCGTAGGCGAAGAGCTGCCCCCAGTCGCGCCGGGTGCGCGGGGGGACGGTCTGGGGTGCGTCCTCCGCGCGCGCCCGCGCGGCCGCCGCTCCGGGCACGAACAGCCAGAAGGCGATGTACGCGGCGATCCCGGGGAAGAGGACGACGACGAACGCGATCCGGACGAACAGGACCTCGATGCCGAGGTGATCGGCGAGCCCCCGCGCCACGCCTGCCAGCAGGCGGCCGTCCGCGGCGCGCGCCAGCGGCGGCGGGGCGCCCGCCGCCGCCGGACGCCCCGACCCGCCGGTGCCCACCGGGCCC
>NZ_JBHTJA010000151.1:0-11661 GCF_042675525.1 Actinomadura sediminis | reverse complement strand
GGCGGCGGCGCGGCGCAGGGCGGCGAGCGCGGCGAGGCCGAGCTGGTGCGCGGCGTGCAGGGCGGCCGCGGCCGGCGCGGAGCGGGCGGCGACCAGCACGCGGCGGCCCCGCACGAGCAGGCCCTCCAGCAGTTCGGGGACGGTTTCCGGGGTGCGTTCGGGGACGCGCATCACCTGCGGCGACCGGCCGGTCACGAAGCGGGCGAAGCCCGTGGGCAGCTCCGGGAGCAGGTCGGCCATCCGCTCGTGGTACCGCGCCACCGGCTCGCGGGAGGGCGGCCGCAGGATCAGCGCGGGCGCGAGCCGGACCTGCGGGACGGGCGTGCCGGCCTCGTCGGGCGTCCAGTCGTCGCGGTAGTCGACGGCGCCGGCGAGCGCGGCGTCGCACCAGTCGCGCAGCACGTCCCCGGCGGTGGGGTGCAGCCCGAACCCGCGGCCCGCGCGGACCGCCGCGGCGGTGCGGTGCGCCCCGCGGAATCCCGGCCGGCCGCCGAGCAGTTCGCCGTCCCGCAGCGCGACGGGCCCGGTGAGGACGACGTCGATCCGTTCGGTGCGCCCGTCCAGGGCGATCCGGACGGGCGTGGCGAGCAGGTGGTCGTGGACGGGCGGGCCGTGCGCGGGACGCCACGACAGCAGGCCCGCGCCGAGGACGGCCTCGTCGTCGCCCGCGTCCTCGGCGAGGTCGCGCAGCAGCCGGTACCAGTGGCGCAGCGCCAGCCAGCCGTCGAACTCCTCCAGCACCGCGGGGGGCGTCGGCGGGATGACCGGGAGGCTGAACAGCACGTCGCCCGGCCCGGCGTCGGTCTCGACGTACACGTCGCCGGGCAGGTCGGCGAGCCAGTGGACGCGCCGGTGCGCGGCCGGGTCGCGGCGGGCGCGGGCGAGGTCGCGCAGGAAGCCCAGGAGGCGGGCGGCGCGCTCGCCGGCCGGGTCCCGGGCGGTGACCCGGCCGGAGTCCGGGTCGTCCTGCGACACCGCCGTCCCCTCCCTGCCCGTGGATTCGTGTCCACCGATCTAACACTGCCCGGGCCGGGCCGGTCGAGCGGTATCGATGATCTTGTGGGTCAGCGGCTGCGCGCCAGGTGGCGGTCCTCGTTCGGCATCATGATCCACAGGACGATGTAGACGACGAACTGCGGGCCGGGCAGCAGGCAGGACAGGACGAACAGCAGCCGCACCGTGAAGGGGGACATGCCGAACCTGCGGGCGAGCCCGGAGCACACCCCCGCGATCATGCGGTTGCGCGGTCGGTATAGGCCGTTCATGGGTTCTCTCTCCCCGATTCCTCGAGCCGTGAACACGGGCGCTCTGCCCGTTGCTCACCAAACTAGGAACCGGACACCGGGACCCACATCAACCGATGGAGCGGTTCTTCCCCCTACTCGGGGAGTAGGGGGAGTCCCTTAGGGGGCGTTCAGGTCGCGGACGAGGTCCGGGAGGCCGGTGAGGTCGTCCAGGACGAACTGGCATTCGCGCAAGACGCCGTCGTCCTCCTGGATGTGCCCCCATGGGCCGCGCCTGAGGAACGCCGCGCGCATGCCGAACGCGATGGCGGGACGGACGTCGTTGTCGATGCGATCGCCCACGTAAAGGACGTGCTCGGGCAGGACGTCCGCGAGCTGGGCGCAGCGTTCGAAGAACTCGTGCGCCGGCTTCTGCACGCCCCAGACGTCCGAGATGCCGATGACGTCCGCGTCCAGTCCGAGCGCCTCCGTCTGCGCGGCGGCCTCGACCGGCTGGTTCCCGGCGATCCCGACGAACAGTCCCTGTTCGCGCAGGCCGGCGAGGCACGCGCGCGCGTCCGGGTACAGGTCGCCGGGACCGAACCCGTTGGGCACGCCGGCCGCGCGGCGCGCCTTCTCCTCCGCCTCCAGATCGAAACCGGGGCGGAAGTACTCGAACAGGTCCATGTGGGTCTTGCCGGTCGCGAGGAACGCGCCGAGCTTGGTGAGGAACGTGTGCCTCGGCACGCCCAGCCAGTCGGCCCAGCGCCCGTAGATCTCGCCCTCGTTGATCAGCGTCTCCCCGATGTCGAAGAAGACGGCCTGGACGGCCCGGGGGGTCGGGGGGTGCTCGGTCACGGGCCGCCCAGCTCCACGGACTCGCCCGGGGCCAGCCGGGTGAACTCCTTGCCGATCTCCTCGCCCGCCTTGAACGCGTTCTTGTTCATGACCTGGACGCCGATGTCGTTCAGCAGCCCGTCATGGATCAGGTACGCCCGCTCGGGACGGACCTCGCGCGTGTAGGTGAACAGCTCGGCGGCCTTCAGCCACGGCGCGTTCCCCGGCAGGCACAGCGTCGGAACCGGCTCGGACGGCACGGTCAGCGCGTCGCCCGGGTGGAACACCTCCCCGTCGACCAGGAACCCGGTGTTCGGGATCGGCGGGACGTCCGGGTGCAGGATCTCGTGGTCCTCGCCGTACACGTGCACGTCGAACCCGGCGACCGTCACCGCGTCGCCGTGCCCGACCTGGTGCACGCGGCCGCCCAGGTCGGCAAGGTTCTCGGCGACCACGCGCGACGTCCACACTTCCAGGGACGGGCGCGCCGCCATCGCCTTGCGCAGCGCGTCGGCGTCGAAGTGGTCGAAGTGCTCGTGGGTGATCATGACCGCGTCGGCGCCCGCGAGGGCCTCCTCCGCCCCCGTGCTGAACGCACCGGGGTCGATGACGATCGTGCGGTCGTCCTTGCTGATCTGGACACAGGCGTGCCCGAGCTTGGTGAGGCGCATCGTCCGATTTTTTCACGCCTGCCGGGAAGCCCCATTGACCACCCCCGGGCGCGTTGATAGAACACGTTTCACTTTGGTTGCGAACCAGGAGGCGGCCATGCCCGTTCCGACCCAGCGCGACCCCGAGGCGACCCGGCTGGCCCTGTCCGGCTGGCTGGACCGGCACCTGCCCGGCGCCCGCGTCCCCCACCTCGAGACCCCCGAGACCAGCGGCTTCTCCAGCGAGACGCTGATGTTCGACGCCGAGACGCCGGACGGCGTCCGGCACGCGTGCGTCGCACGCGTCGCGCCCGTCCACTACCAGGTGTTCCCCGAGCCCCGGTTCGAGGAGCAGTACCGGCTGATGCGCGTTCTCGCGGACCGCACCGACGTGCCCGTCCCGCCCGTCCACTGGTGGGAACCGTCCCCCGACGTCCTCGGCGCCCCGTTCTTCGTCATGGCCCGCGTCGACGGCCGCGTCCCCACCGACATGCCCCCGTACCACATGGACGGCTGGGTCACCGAGGTCGAACCGGACGAGCGGGCCGCGATGTGGTGGTCGACCCTCGACATCCTCGCGCGCCTGCACCGCCTGGACGTCCGGGCCCTCGGCCTCGGCTTCCTCGACCAGCCCGCGTGGGGCGCCCCCGGCCTCGACCAGCGCCTCAACTACTACGAGCACTACCTGCACTGGGCCTACCCGGGCCCGCAGGACGTCGCGCTCAAGGCCCTCGACTGGCTCCGCGCGAACCGCCCCGACGAACCCGACCCGCCCGTCCTGCTGTGGGGCGACTCCCGCATCGGCAACGTCGTCTTCGACCGCGGCTCCCCCGTCGCCGCGCTCGACTGGGAGAACGCCGTCCTCGGCGCCCCCGAGGAGGACCTCGCCTGGTTCATGTTCATCGACCGGCACCACTGCGACGGCATCGGCGTCCCCCGCCTGCCCGGCTTCCCCTCGTACGCCGACACCGCCGCCCGCTACGCGGAACTCCTCGGACGTCCGATGCGGAACCTCGCGTACTACGAGATCCTGTCCGGCTTCAAATTCGCGGTGATCATGGCCCGGATCGGGCAGGCGATGATCGACTTCGGCTGGATCGAGGCGACCAGCGAGTTCCCCCACGACAACAACTGCACCCGCCTGCTCGCCCGCATCCTGGAGGAGACGCCGTGACGCTCTCGCCCCTCGACGACTACCCCGTCCACCAGGCGCCCGAGGTGATGCGGCACGTCACCACGTCCGACCGCAACTTCTACGACCGCTACTACTTCAACGTCCACCCGTGCTCGGACGACCTCATGATGCTCATCGGCGTCGGCCAGTACCCGAACCTCGGCGTCACGGACGCGTTCGCCGTCGTCCGGCGGGGGCCGCTGCACCGCGTCGTCCGGGCCTCGCGGGAACTCGGCGCCGACCGGATGAACACGACCGTCGGCCCGTTCCGCGTGGAGGTCCTCGAAGGGCTCAAGCGGCTCCGCGTCGTCCTCGACCCCACCGAGCACGGGCTCTCGTTCGACCTCACCTGGGAGGGCGCGATCCCCGCGACCCTCGAACCGCCGCACTACCTGCGCTGGCAGGAACGCGTCGTGTTCGACTCCCGCCGCATCGCCCAGACCGGCCGCTGGACGGGCCACATCACCATCGGCGACGAGCGCGTCGACGTCACCCCGGACGTCTGGTGGGGCTCCCGCGACCGCTCCTGGGGCATCCGCCCCGTCGGCGAACCCGAACCGCCCGGCATCCAGTCGAAGAACGCCGGCACGTTCTACTGGATGTACGCGCCGATGCAGTTCGACGACCACTCGATCCTCTGCATCGTCCAGGAGGACGAGAAGGGGCGCCGCGTCCTCGAAGAGGCCACGCGCGTGTGGGCGGACCCGTCCCGCGAACCCGAATACCTGGGGCGTCCCGAGTACCGCCCGGTCTACAAGCCCGAGACCCGCGAGGTCGTCACCGCCGCGATCGACTTCGCCCCGCCGAACGGCACCCCGTTCACGATCACCGCGACGCCGATCCTGCCCGTCCACCTGATGGTCGGCACCGGCTACGGGCTCGAACCCGACTGGAAGCACGGCATGTACCAGGGGCCCGACCTCAAGGTCCAGGGCGTCACCCTCGACGCCCGCGACCCCGACGACGCGGCCCGCATGTGGGGGATGGTCGACTCCGTCGCCCGCTACGAGTACGCCGACGGCGCCACGGGCCACGGCCTGTTCGAATACTGGGCGCTCGGCCCGCACCCGTCCTTCGACTGAGACACTGGACCCCGTGACCGACGACGGCGAGGCCCCACGGCCGAACCGGGAGGACCTGGACCGGCAGGTGCGCGACCGCTACGGGACCTGGCGCGACCAGCCGCGCGGCCTGGCCTGCGCGGTGGTCGCCGCCTTCCTGGTCCTGACCACGCTGGGTTTCGTGGTCGCGGTCGTCCTGCTCCTCGCGACCGCCTAGCATCCGGCCCCCGCCACGCGCGGGCCCCGGGGCACGCGGGTCGGGTGCGCGTGCCCGGGAGGGTGCGCGGGCGGGCTCGGCCGGGCCCGGACGCACGCGGGCCGGGGCGCGCCGCGCGCTCCCCCGGCCCGGCGCCGTCCGTTCGTTCAGGTCGCGGTGCCCTCCGCGATGGTGAACGCCACGTCGCCCTGCGGGTCCACCTGGGCGTCGAGGGTCTTGTCGTCCAGCAGCTGCGCCGCCGCCGGCTCGAGGTACACCTTCGCGCCCTCCTCCTCGACGACCTGGTCGCCGGCCTCCGGCGCGGACGCGACCGACAGCCGCAGCGCGTCCGAGCCGTCGATCCCGGACTCGATCCGGATCCCCGTCTCGGGCGGCAGCTCGGGATTGGCGGTCACGTTGCGGATGACCTGCACCGCGCCGCTCGTCAGCGTGAGCACGATCTGCTCCTACTCGTCGTCTTCATGAATCCCGCCCTCCCTCCCCACTGGCCGGGCCGCCTAAACACGGCTCAGTAGTTGAGGGTGATCGCCTGGCCGATCGTCTCGTCCCTGGTGACGCACCCCAGCAGGAACGCCGCGAAATCCGCGCGGGCGATCCGGAAGCCGCCCTTCGGCTTGCGGTCGGCGGCCGTCCGGTACCGCCCCCGCGCGGGACGGTCGACGAGGAGGGCCGGGCGCGCGATCGTCCAGTCGAGACCGCTACCGCGGACCGCGTCCTCCATCACCCCGAGGTCCGCGTAGTGCTCCCGCAGGAAGTACCGCCGCGCCGGCGGCCCCACGACGTACCGCAGGAGGAACCCCTCGCCCGGGTCGTGCCTCGGCGGGTGCGGGCGCTCGGGCGACGGCACGACCGTCATCGACTCCGAGCTGATCACGACGAGCCTGCGCGCACCGGTCGCCTGCATCCCCCGGATGACGGCCTCGGTCCCCCTCGCGCACGTCCGCGCCCGTGCCTCCGCCTTGTTCCGCGCGCCGAGGCACGAGAACACCGCGTCCGCCCCTTCGAGGGCGGGCCGCAGGTCGGGGTCGTCCAGCATGTCGGCCCGGACGGTCCGCACATCGCCGGGCAGGTCGCGGGGGCGGCGCGCCACCGCGGTCACGTCGTGGCCCTCCGCGAGCGCCAGATCGACCAGGATCCGTCCGGTGCCGCCCGTGGCGGCGAAGATCGTGAGCTTCATGCCACCTGAGAGGCGCCCCGGGGCCGGAAGTGTGACATCGTCCCCCCGGCCCCGCCGCAGAGCTCGCCGCCTGAAGGCCCGGTTCACCTGGCGGAGCCGGTGAAGCCGCCGGGCCGCCGCGGGGGCGGTCCGGCCGGCCTCGCCGGGTCAGTGGCCGCCGCGGCCGGACAGGTGGTCGCGGACCCGGTCGACCAGCCCGGTCCCGGGAGCCAGCAGCTTGTTCAGCGGCGGTGTCTGCGGCGCCGCCGGATGCGGCCGGGTGGGCGCGGTCCTCTTGGCGGCCTGCACCTGATCGCCCAGCGTGTACAGCTCGTCGGCGCCGGTGTGCTCGGCCAGCGCGGGGAACAGGGTCGTCTCCTCGTGCCGGATGTGGGCGGCGACGTCGTCGATCAGGCGCCGCACCGTGCCGGTGAAGGCGGCCTCGGTGGTGTCGACGGATTCGAGTTCCTTCAGGAGCCGCTCGACCTCGGCGTGCTCGCCGATCTCCTTCTCGGCGATCTGCTCCCCGCCCGGCACGTGCTTGCGGACCCAGGGGTACAGGTACATCTCCTCGGCGACCGAATGCCGCACCAGTTCGATGGTGACGTCATCGAGGATCCGCCGCCGCCGCTCCGCGCCGGACTCGGCCGTCAGTTCGTCGAACATCTCCTCGACCTCACGGTGATCGTGCTTCAGCACCTCGATCACGTCCCGCCGGTCTTCTGCCATCTTCCGCCTCCACGTCCGCCACCAGAACGAGCCGGCGCCACCGCCGCGCCCGCCCGGCCGCGGTCTCCACGAGACCGGCAGGGACGCCCGATCGCCGACGAGCTCGGGCGGAACCGGGGGGACGAGCCCGGTGGTGGCCCACCAGCAGGCGGCCTGTTACCCCCGTGCACCCGTCCCACACATGGCACGGCACCGGATTCCTTCTCGCGTCGAGCAGGTGGGCGCGGACGCGAAGAGGGAGCCGCCCCGGTGGGGCGGCTCCCTCTCGTGCGGGTGTCTCAGCCCGCGGACGGGGCCAGGGCCTTCACCGCGTCGGTCAGCGGGAGGCCCTTCGTCGGGACGATCGCGACGACGGGCGTCGTGAGCCCGTTGTCGACGTACTCGCGGATCCGGGCCCGGCAGTCGGCCGGGGACCCGTGGACGATCAGGTCGTCGACGACCTCGTCCGGGATGGCCTCGAGGGCCTTCTTCCGGTCGCCCGCGGCCCACGCCTCGTTCATCGGCCGCAGGGCGTCGCCGCGGCCGAGCCATTCGTGGAAGGCGCGGTAGACCGGGACGGTCATGTACGCGGCGATCATCCAGCGCCCGATGGCGCGGGCCTCGTCGGCGTCCTCGGTCGGGCAGACGAACAGGCGCGCGATCAGTTCCGGGTCGTCGCCGAGTTCGGACCGGACGGTCCGGACGTCCTTGGGCGCGAGCCAGTTCGTGATCGCGCCGTCGGCCTCCCGGGCGGCGAGGCGGAGCATGCCCGGGCGGAGCGCGGCGAGGACGATCGGGGGCGGCTCGGCGGGCGCGTTGTCGAGCTTGAAGCCCTTGACGGCGAAGGTGTCGTACTCCTCCTTGACCTTCTCGCCCGCGAGTGCCTTGCACAGGAATCGGACCGTGTCGCGGACGCGCTTGTACGGTTCGTCGAACGGGATGCCGTTCCAGCGTTCGACGATCGTGTCCGAGGACGTGCCGATGCCCATGACGAACCGGCCCGGTGCGAGGCCGGCGATGGTCGCGGCCTGCTGGGCGAGCAGGGCGGGCCCGCGCGTGTAGACCGGGACGATCGCGGGGCCGAGCCGCAGGTCGGGGGCCCACTGGGAGGCGAGGGCCAGCGGGGTGAACGCGTCGGTGCCGTTGGTCTCGGCGGACCAGGCGTCGGTGTAGCCGAGGCCGGGCAGGCTCTCGACGATCTCGCGGTGTTCGGTGAGCGGGAGGCCGGTCAGCGGAATGGTCAGTCCCCAGCGAGACATGTGGGCTCCTAGGCGATCGAGGGCCGGATGGTGCTGCCGCCGTCCACGACGAGGGTCTGGCCGGTCATCCAGGAGGCGGTGTCGCCGGCGAGGAAGACGGCGGCGGTGGCGATGTCCTCGGGCTCACCGAGGCGGCCGAGCGGCATGTGCCTGCTGATCGCCTCCTCGTTGCCCTCCCAGAGGCCGCGGGCGAGGTGCGTCTTGACGAGGCCGGGGGCGATGCAGTTGACCCGGACCTTCGGCGCGAGCTCCATGGCGAACTGGCGGGAGAGGTGGATGACGGCGGCCTTGGTGGCGTTGTAGTACCCGATGCCGTGCTCGGTCACCATGCCGCCGACGGACGCGATGTTGATGATCGAGCCGCCGTGCTCCTGCATGGCGCGCTTCCAGGCGAGGTTCGTCCAGGACACGATGGAGAACTGGTTGACCTCGACGGTCTTCGCGGCGGCGGACGGCTCGATGTCGACCATCGGGCCGAAGTAGGGGTTCGTTCCGGCGTTGTTGACGAGGACGTCGAGGCCGCCGAACTCGGCGATGGTGGCGTCGACGCAGGCGGCGGCCTGGTCGGCGTCGCCGACGTGGGCGGCCTTGGCGAGGACCCGGGCGTTGGGGTGGGCGGTCAGGATGTCCTTGGCGGCCGCGTCGAGTCCCTCCTGCTTGCGGGAGGAGAGCACGACGTTGGCGCCCTCGGCCGCCAGCGCGGTGGCGATCGCCTTGCCGATCCCCCGGGACGCCCCGGTGACCAGGGCGGTCTTGCCTTCCAGTCCAGTCCGCATCCGCGGTCTCCTTCCACGAACAGAATCCGACTCGGGTCACTGTACCCAAGTGACTGACGAGTCAGTTAGCTGGCCTTCCCCGCCGAGTCCCGGAACGAACGGGCGGAAACTCCTCGCCGGGCCGTCCGCCGCCGCCGGACCTGTCTTGACCGGTCGCTTGGTTGCTAGGCTGCGCCGGTAGGCGATCAAGGCGGGAGGCCGCGTGACCACCACCAAGGAACGTCGTCCGGCGATCGACGGCTGGTTCACCGAGCGGGACGGCGGCGTGCGGCTGCTGGGCACCCGGTGCGGGTCGTGCGGGACGCCGTACTTCCCACGCAACGAGCTGGCCTGCAGGAACCCGCACTGCGACGGCCCCCGGGACGGCTCGGAACTCGCCGAGCACGCGTTCTCCGCGCGCGGCCGGATCTGGTCGTACGCCGATTCGCGGTACAAGCCGCCGCCCCCGTACGTCTCGCCCGACCCGTTCCGCCCGTACACGGTCGCCGCGGTGGAACTCGAGGACGAACGCATGGTCGTCCTCGGACAGGTCGTCCCGGAGTGCACGGTCGACGACCTGGCCGTCGGGATGGAGGTCGAGCTGACCGAGGGCGTCCTGTACGAGGACGACGACGCCGAGTACACCGTGTGGATGTGGAGGCCCGTCAAGTGAGCGGTTCGGTGGCGGTGCTCGGCGCCGGGATGCACCCGTGGGGCAAGTGGGGCCGCAACTTCGTCGAGTACGGGCTCGCGGCGGCGCGCGCCGCCCTCGCGGACGCGGGCCTCGCCTGGACGGACGTCCAGTACGTGGCGGGCGCGGACACGATCCGCAACGGGTACCCGGGGTTCGTCGCGGGCGCGACCTTCGCCCAGGCGCTGGGCTGGTCCGGGGCGCGGGTGTCGAGCTGTTACGCGGCGTGCGCGTCCGGGGCGCAGGCCATCGCGTCGGCGCGCGCGCAGATCCTCGCGGGTCTGTGCGACGTGGCGCTCGTGGTCGGTGCCGACGCGGCCCCCAAGGGCTTCTTCAAGCCCGTGGGCGGGGACCGCCCGGACGACCCCGACTGGCTGCGCTTCCGTCTCCTCGGCGCCACCAACCCCATCTACTTCGCGCTGTACGCGCGTCGCCGCATGGCCGTGCACGGTGCGACCCTCGACGACTTCGCCGCCGTGAAGGTCAAGAACGCACGGCACGGGCTGAACAACCCGAACGCCCGCTACCGGAAAGAGGTCTCGCTCGAGGACGTCCGGGAGTCGGCCGTCGTCGCCGATCCGCTGCGGCTCCTCGACATCTGCGCGACCAGCGACGGCGGCGCCGCGCTCGTCCTCACCTCGGTGGACTTCGCGCGCCGCCACGGCATCGCCGATCCCGTGCGGATCCCGGCGCTGTCGACCGTGACGCCCACGTTCCCGAAGACCGTCCTCGACCTGCCCGACTTCGCGACCGACTCCGCGATGGCCGTCGAGCCGCCGGACCGTCCCTTCCGGTCGGCGATCGCGCACGCCGCGTACGAGGAGGCCGGGATCGGGCCGGACGACCTGTCGCTCGCGGAGGTCTACGACCTGTCCACCGCCCTCGAACTCGACTGGTACGAGGACATCGGCCTGTGCGAGCCGGGCGGTGCCGAGGAGTTGCTGCGCTCGGGCGCCACGGCGCTCGGCGGCCGCGTCCCGGTGAACCCGAGCGGCGGGCTGGCGTCCTTCGGCGAGGCGATCCCGGCGCAGGCCATCGCGCAGGTGTGCGAGCTGACGTGGCAGCTCCGCGGCACCGCGGACGGCCGCCAGGTCGAGGACGCGCGCGCGGGCATCGCGGTCAACCAGGGCCTCTTCGGCCACGGCTCCGCCGTCATCGCCGTCCGCTGACCCACCGGACGTCCCGCGCCCCGCGCCCCGCGCCCGGCGCCCGGCCGGCCGGCGGGCGATGCCCCGGCACGGTGGCCGCGTGCCCGGGGGCGGGCCGGTCAGCCGACCGTGAAGCCGTCGCAGCCGATGTAGTAGGCGTCGCCGTTCGGGTGGACGTGCAGCCAGATGACCGTCCAGGTGCCGGGGACCAGCGGGTACGCGCCGCCCGAACCGGCCCACTCGAAGTCCGTGGGGTAGGTGAGGTAGACCCAGTCGCTCCCGGTGAGCCGCTGCGGCTTGCTCCTCGCGGCACCGCTCACCGCGTTGCCGATCTGCGCCCCGCGCGGCACCCGCACCTCGGCCGCGACGTAGTAGCCGGGCGGCGTCTCCCACTTGTGCCGCATGCCGATCTCCACCGTCTCCCCGCCGTGCGGGGTCCGGGGCGCGGACGTCTGCATCTGCCGTTGCAGCGACGAGTTCTCGGGGCCGAGCGCCGGGAGGCAACTGCGGTCCGTCTCGGAGAAGTTGAGGTTCTGGTAGTCGGCCGTGGGCTGCTTGAGCAGGAGTTCGTCCGGCGGGCGGCCGTCCGGGCCGGGCGTCCTCCCGCCCGCCGGACCGCTCGGCCCGGTGGTGGCGGCGCCTGTCCCCTGCCCGTTCCCGGCGCCCGCCGCACCGCCGGACGCCTGCCCGGACGCCTGCGCCGACGGCCGGCCGGCGCCGTCCGTCCGGCCCGCGGGGTCGTCGGAGTCGAGGACGACGCGCGCGCCGAGGGCCGCGCCGAG
>NZ_JBHTJA010000150.1:0-11677 GCF_042675525.1 Actinomadura sediminis | reverse complement strand
CCACGGCGGCGCCCGCCGCCCCGGCCGCGGCCGCCGCCGGGACGCCCGCGGCGTGCGCGCCGCGCGAACTATCACCGGCAAAGTGATCACGGTCGCGCCCCTGCTCGACACCGACGCGTGCCCCTGGCACCCGGCGCCTCACCCACGCCGTATCGGGCTTCCCCGCGCCTCTCCGGGACGGCGCACGAATACCGTTGGCATGGCCAACGAATCTATGTATAGTTGGCTGTACCAACATTGGAAGCACCAACAAAGGGAGGGCGTCATGTCCACGGACACCCTGATCGCCGACCGGATCGAGATCGCCGATCTGGTCGCCCGCTTCGCGCTGCTGCTCGACGAGAAGCGGTGGGACGACGCGGGCGGCGTCCTCGCCGACGACGTGGTGGTGCACTCGCCCCGCGGGGGCGAACTCCGCGGGCTCGGCAACGTCGTCGGCTTCATGCGGCAGGGCGAGGTCGAGGGCGAGAACACCCAGCACACGACCACCGACCTGCTGGTGGACGTCGACGGCGACCGGGCGGCCGCCTCGGCGAACTCGTTCGTGTACTACTACCGCGACGGCCGGGCGCCCCACTTCACCGGCGGCCTGCGGCAGTCCTTCACCGCGGCCCGGACCCCGGCGGGCTGGCGGCTCCGCGAGGTGCGGATCACGCCCGCCTGGACGCGCGAGAACTGATGTCCGCCCGAACGCCCCGACCGATCAAGGAGATCGCCATGACCGCCGCAACGCTCACCCCGAAGATCGTCGGCCAGGCCGAGAAGCACCACACCGAGGTCCTGGCCCGGGCCCTGTCGGGCACGACGGTCGACGAGAAGCAGTGGATCCCCCTGAACCAGGCCATGGCCGCCGGCGGCCCGGTCGACCGGGCCGGGCACGCCGCCCGGGTCGCCGCGATGACCCGGTGGCCCGTGACCGCCGTGGACGCGGCGCTGGCGGCACTGATCGACGGCGGCCTGGCCCGGGAACTGCCCGGCGGCCGGGTCGAGGTCACCGACGCCGGCCGCGCCCTGGCCGCCCGGGTCCGCACCGAGTCCGGCCGGGTCGTCGACCGCGCCTACGGCGCCGTCTCCCCCGAGGACCTGGCGACCGCCGCCCGGGTCCTGACCGCCATCACCGCCCGGATGGCCGCGGAACTGGCCGAAGGCTAGGCCCTACCGGGGCGCCGCCTCCTCCAGGGCGTCGATCGTGCCGGACATGATGGTGCGGATGTGGGAGGTGAGGTGGTCGACGGGCCAGTCCCACCAGGCCACGGCGAGGAGGCGTTCGACGTCGGCGTCGGTGTACCGGCGGCGGACGAGCCGGGCCGGGTTGCCGCCGACGATGCCGTAGTCGGGGACGTCGTCGACGACGACGGACCCGGAGGCGACGACCGCGCCGTGGCCGATGCGGACGCCGGGCATCACCATGGCGCGGTAGCCGAGCCAGACGTCGTGGCCGACGACGGTGTCGCCGCGGCCGGGCAGGTCCGTGACGAGGTCGAAGTGCTCGGCCCACGAACCGCCCATGATCGGGAAGGGGAACGTGGACGGGCCGTCCATGCGGTGGTTCGCGCCGTTCATGATGAACCGGACGCCCTCGCCGAGCGCGCAGAACCTCCCGATGACCAGCTTCTCCGGCCCGTAGTGGTACAGGACGTTGCGGGTCTCGAAGGCCGTGGGATCGTCCGGGTCGTCGTAGTACGTGAACTCCCCGACCTCGATCAGCGGCGACGTGACCAGGGGCTTCAGCAGGACGAGGCGGTCTTGCCCGGGCATCGGGCGGAGGACGGTGGGGTCGGCGGGAGCGGGCATGCGGAGTCCTTTCCGAGGTCCAGGCGGGCGCCCCGCCAGCGGCGGCGCAGGCGGCGGTCGTGGCTGACGACGACGAGGGTGCCGGTGTAGCCGGCGAGGGCCGCTTCGAGGTCCTCGACGAGGGCGGGCGACAGGTGGTTCGTGGGCTCGTCCAGGAGGAGGACGTCCACGGGCTCGCTGAGCAGTCGCGCGAGGGCGAGCCGCTGCCGCTGCCCGGTCGACAGGCGGCCGACGGGCACCGTGAACTGGGCGGGATCGAACAGGCCGAGCGCCTGCAGGCGTTCGGCGTGCTCGGCCGGGTCGCCGGTCCGTCCGCGGGCGAAGGCCGCCAGGAGCGTCTCGCCCGGCGCGCCCGGCCGGGGCTCCTGCGGGAGGTGCCCGATCCGGCCGCGCCGGGTGACGGTGCCGGAGTCGGGGACGACGTCGCCCGCGAGGACGCGCAGCAGCGTGCTCTTGCCCGTGCCGTTCGGGCCCGTGATCAGCAGGCGTCCGCCCGCCGGGACGGTGAGGCTCGTGGGGTTCAGGCGGTTCGCGACGGTGACGCCGGCGGCGTCGAGGACGGCTCCTTCGAGGCGCCGGGCGCGGAGCGCCGGGGTGAACCGCAGCGGTTCCGGCGGGGGCGGGACGGGGTCGGCGAGGAGGCGGCGCAGCCGCTCCTCGGCGTTGCGCACCCGGCCGGCGAGCGACTGCTGCACGCGCCCGCCCGCGCGGTCGTAGGCCATCTTGTTGCCGTCCTTCATCGCGCGGCCCGGCGCCACCCGGCGGGCGGTGGTCGCGGCGGCCTCGCGGAGCCGGTCGACGTCGGCCCGCCACCGCTCGTGCTCCTGCGCCCAGCGTTCGCGGGCCGCCTTCTTCTCGGCGAGGTACCCCGCGTAGCCGTTGCCGTACCGGACGACGCGGCGCCGGTCGGCGTCGACCTCCAGCAGGGCCGTGGCGACGCGTTCGAGGAACGCGCGGTCGTGCGAGACCGCCACGGTGGTGCCGCGGCGGGCGCGCAGGTGGTCCTCGAGCCAGGTCATGGCGCTCTCGTCGAGGTGGTTGGTCGGCTCGTCCAGCAGCAGCACTTCGGGCGCGGCTGCGAGGACGGCCGCGAGGCGGAGCCTGACCTGTTCGCCGCCGGACAGGCCGCCGACGGTGCGGGAACGGTCCACGAGGCCGAGCCCGAGCCCGTGCATGGCGCGCTCGACGCGGGCGTCGGCGTCGTAGCCGCCGCGCAGCTCGAACACGGTCAGCAGCTCGCCGTACTCGGCCATGGCCGTCTCGTCGCCGCCGGCCATCGCCTCTTCGAGGCGGCGCATCCGCGCCTCGATCGAGCGCAGGTCGCTCAGGGCGCGGTCGATGATCTGCTGGACGGTCGCGTCCGGCGGCAGCCGCTCGTCCTGGGCGAGGTAGCCGACGCCGCCTCCGGCCTCGACGACGATCTCGCCCCGGTCGGGACGCTCGCGCCCGGCCAGCAGGCGCAGGAGGGTCGTCTTGCCGGACCCGTTCTCACCGACGATGCCGGTGCGCTCGCCCGCGGCGAGCGAGCACGTCACCGAGTCGAGGACGACCCGGCCGTTGTACGACTTCCCGACGGCGCGGGCGGTGATCTGCGTGGGCATGCGTGCACTCCGAAGCATTCGAGGGGTGTGCGGTCTGGGACCGCTGGACCGGGTGAACGCTCCGGATGAGCATCGGCGACTCCACTAATGCGACGACTGTTACATTAGGATGGTGCCATGAGCCCACCCCGGACGCAACCCGAAGATCGGCGCCCCCCACCGGCCCGGCGCCCCGGCGGCCGGACCGCGCGCGTGCGCGCGCAGGTGCTCGACGCCGTGCGGGCCGAACTCGGGGAGCACGGATTCGACGGGCTCACCATGGACGCCGTCGCCGTGCGGGCGGGCGTGCACCGCGCGACCGTGTACCGGCGGTGGGGGGACGTCGGGGGCCTGCTCGCCGACGTCCTCGACGCGGCGGGCGACGACGACTGGCGGCCCCCGGACACCGGTTCACTGGAGCGCGACCTGGCGGGCCTGAACCAGGAGATCCAGGACGCGATGGCCGCGCGGCCCCCGATCATGGCGGCGCTCATCGCCGCCTCGTTCCGCTCGGAGCGGGCCGCCGCGGCGCAGCGGCGGCTCTGGGAGGACCGGTACGCCCGCTGCGAGATCGTCGTCGAGCGCGCCGTGGCGCGGGGCGAGCTGCCGCCGGGCGTGGACGCGCGCCGGCTGCTGATCACCGCGACCGCGCCGCTCTACCACCGGCTCGTGCTCCTCGGCACGCCGCCGGACCCGGACCTGCCGGGCGACGCGGCCAGAACGGCCGTCCTCGCGGCGTCCGCGGGCGCCTTCACCCCCTGACCGCCCGGAAAGCCCGATCTCGCGGACGCGTCACGGCTTGGGCAGCGCGGTGAGCCGCTTGCGGGCGTCGATGGCGCGCAGGTCGTCGAGGACGGCCTGGGCGGCGCGGCGCCCGGAGACCAGTGCGCCCTGGATGGAGCCGGTGTCGCGGTGGTCGCCGCACACGTACCGGCCGCGGCCGGTACGGACGGGCCGCCGGAGCCGGAGGGGCGGGGGCATCGCCGGGAGGGCCTCCGCGACCGGATAGGTCGCGAGGTGCCGCCACGCGTTGGTGTGCCCGTAGATCTGCGTGAGGCGGTCGCGCACCCACGGCTCGTCGCCGTCCCCGTGCACCCCGAGGACGGACGTGGAGATCAGCGCGCGCCCGTCCGGCGAGTACTCGGGGGCGGCGTCGGTGAGGACGAGCGTGTCCGCGATGGTCCCCTCGGCGTCGATGATCTGGACGGGTTCGCGCAGCGGCGACGAGGGCGCCACGTGGTAGAAGGTCGTGACGGGGCGCATCGCGGGCGCCTCGACGCCGGGGACGAGCGCGGCGGCCGCCGCCGGGTCCGCGGCGACGACGACGGCGCGGGCCGGGATCGTCTCGCCGGAGGCCGTCCGCACGCCCTCGTCGGTGATCTCCCGGACGGGGGTCTCCAGCGAGATCGTGCCCTCGGGGAGCCGGTCCGCGAGCTGGGCCGGGACCTCGCCCATGCCGAGCGCGGGGACGCCGATGGCGCCGCGCGCGAACGACCTCCAGAGCAGGTGGAAGTAGCGGCTGGACGTCTCCAGTTCGCGTTCGAGCAGGACGGCGGCCAGGAAGGGGCGCAGCAGCCGCTCGACCATGACGTCCGAGACGCCCCGGCGGCGCAGGTCGTCCGCCGTGGTGCGTTCGGCGGCGGACCGGATGCGGGACGGCGGCCAGGCCAGGTCGCGGGCCGTCATCGCGGCCAGCGCCGCCTTGTCGCGCGGGGTCCCGACGCCGGCGCGGAGCGTGGTGAGCGTCTGCGCGGGGTGCCGCCACGGGAGCATCACCCGCTCGCGGCGCCCGTGGTCGTAGACGACCACGCCCGAGGCGAACGGCCGCAGGCGCAGCCCGTCCACGTCGATCAGGCGGCGCACCTCCGGGTACGCGGTGTTGAACACCTGGAACCCCCGGTCGAGCCGGAACCCGTCGACGACGTCGGTGCGCATGCGGCCGCCCACGCCGTCCGACGCCTCCAGCACCCGCACCCGCACCCCGTTCTCGCGCAGCCGGACGGCGCAGGCCAGCCCGGCGATCCCCGCTCCGACCACGATCACGGTGTCGGCCATCGCCCCTCCTCGCGTCCGTCCGGGCCATGCCCGCACGGCCGGGGATGACGTCCGGAACCGGGGCAAAATCCGCGCAATGTCGGCGACCGCCATGCCCGCCGGTCATCGGAGGCCGCCGGTCATCGGAGGCCGCCGGTTCCGCGCGTCCGCCGATCAGGCGGCGGGCGTGCGGCGCATCAGCCAGATCAGGTAGGGCGTGCCGATGACGGCCGTCATGATGCCGACCGGAATCTCGACGGGCGCGAGCAGCGTGCGGCCGAGCGCGTCGGCGGCGACGACGAGGACGGCGCCGAGCACGGCGGCGACCGGGACGAGCCGGCCGGTGGCGCCGCCCGCGAGGCGGCGGGCGAGGTGCGGGGCGACGAGCGCGACGAACCCGACGTTCCCGACCGCCGCCGCGGCGCCCGACGCCAGCACCGCGCCCGCGAGCAGCGCCAGCAGCCGCGCCCGCCCGAGGCTCAGCCCGAGCGCGCGCGGCAGGTCGTCGCCGAGCGCGAGCATGTTCACGGGGCGGGCCGACAGGGCGAACAGGACGGCCGCGAGCGCGGGCACGACGAGCCAGCCGAGCGTCGTCGCGTCCCGCGCGTAGGTGCTGCCCGCCATCCAGGTGAGCGCCGCGGACACGTTCATCTGCTCGGCGACGACCATCATGTTCGTCACCGCGCTCATCGTGACGGCCACGCCGAGGCCGACGAGGACCACCCGCGTCGGGTCGAGTCCGTGCCGGTCGCGGGCGATCGCGATGACGACGGCGAGCGCGAGGACGCCGCCGACGGCCGCGAACACCGGGATCAGCGCGGCGGGCGCGCCCGGCAGCACCGTGATGAGCGCGACGGCGCCCGCGGAGGAGCCCGCGGTGACGCCGAGGAAGCCGGGTTCGGCGAGCGGGTTGCGCACCACCGACTGGACGGCCGCGCCCGCGACCGCGAGGACGGCCCCGGCCAGCGCGGCCACGAGGATGCGCGGCAGCCGGTAGAACACGACCGCGTCGGCCTCGGCGGTCCCGGACCCGGTGAGGGACGCGGCGACCTGGCCCCACGACACGTCCACGTCGCCGATCCGCAGGCCGACCAGCACCGCGGCGGCGAGGGCGAGCAGCCCGCCCGCGAGGACGGCCGCGTAGCGGGCGCCGCGCGGGGGCGCGGTGACCGCGACGGCCGCGCCCGCGTCGGCGTCCCCGGTCTGGGTGCGGCGGGCGAGGAGGACGAAGACGGGCCCGCCGATGAGCGCGGTCACGACCCCGACGGGCAGTTCGCCGAACCCGGCGGACGGCGGGAGCGCGAGCCGCGCGGCGGCGTCCCCGGCGAGGACGAGCAGCGCGCCGCCCAGCCCCGCGAGCGGGAGGAGCGCGAGGTGGCGGCGGACGCCGAGACGGCGGACGGCGACGGGGGCCATGAGGCCGACGTAGCCGATCGGGCCGGTGAGGGTGACGGCGGCGGCCGCGAGCAGGACGGCCAGCAGCCAGGCGAGCACGCGGGTGCGGCCCACCCGGACGCCGAGGGACTCGGCGGTGTCGTCGCCGAGCGCGAGGACGTCCAGCGGGCGGGCGAGCGCGGGGGCGAGCAGCGCGGCGGCGAGGACCACGGCGCCGATCGTCAGCGGCCGGTCGAGCCCCGGCTGCAGGAGCGTCCCGTTCCCCCACAGGAACACGCCGCGGGTCGCGGGGGCGTCGAGGAGCTGCAGGAACTCGGCCCCGGCCATGCCGCCGAGGGTGACGCAGGCGCCCGCGAGCAGCAGCCGCCCGGGGGTGAGGACGCCGCGGGCGGTGAGCAGGTAGACGATCGCGGCGGCGGCGAGCCCGCCGAGGAACGCGGCGCCGCCGGACAGCAGGGTGCCGGTCTCCAGGCCGAGGTAGGCGGCGAGGGCGACGGCGAGGTAGGCGCCCGCGTTGACGCCCAGGGTGTCGGGGGCGCCGAGCGGGTTGCGGGTCGATCCCTGGATCAGGGCCCCGGCGACGCCGAGGGCGATGCCGGAGGCGAGACCGGCGAGGGTGCGCGGCAGGCGGCTGCCCAGCAGGACGGCCTCCGCGCCGGCGTCGGCGTCGCCCACCGCGAACGCGACCAGGTCGCGGAGGCCGACGCCGGACGCGCCGAGCGTCAGGTGCAGGACGGCCACCGCGCACAGCGCCGCCGCGAGCGCCCCGCCCGCCACAAGAGCGGACGGGCGTGCGCGCAGCAGGACCTTGGCCTCGCCGGTCGTGGCGGTCATCAGACCCCGAGCGCCTTGCCGGTCATGTTGAGGATGTGGACGCTCGACAGGACGCCGCCGTAGAACCAGGTGCCCGGGTCGAGGGCGATCGCGCGGTCGTCCTTGACGAACGGGGCGCCCGTCCAGACGGGGTTGTCGGCGAGCTGCTCCTTGAACGGGTTGTCGTCGTCGGCGGCGACGTACAGGAACGTCGCGTCGTCCGGGACGCGCGTGATGCCCTCGACGCCGACGGTCGTCATGCCCCAGTCGTCGGGCTTGCCGGTCCAGGTGTTCTTCATCCCGGCGAGGTTGAGCACCTGCGCGACGAGCGCCTTGTCGGTGTGCATGCGGATCTGCGGGGCGTCGTTCGCGGTGAACGCCTGCGCGACCGCGTACTCCAGGCCCGCCTTGTCGGCCTTCTCCAGCCGCGACCGGAGGTCGGCCGCCGCGGTGTCGATCTTCTGCAGGACGGCCGGGGCCGCGTCCTCCTTGCCGACGGCCTTCGCCAGCTCGGTGAAGTTCGTCTTCATCGTCTGGAGGGCCGGGTCGGCGAGCGGGTCGAACGCCAGGACGGGCGCGATGTCGGCGAGCTGGTCGTAGTTCGCGGCGACGCGGTCCTCGTCGGAGACGATCAGGTCCGGCTTGAGCGCGCGGATCTTCTCCAGGCTCGGCTCCTGCCGGGTGCCGACGTCGGCGACGCCCTCGGGCAGCTTCGCCTCGGGCGCGCTGACCCACGTGGCGTACCCGGCGGTGTCGGCGTGGCCGATCGGGTTGACGCCGAGCGCGAGCAGGTTCTCGGTGTACGTCCACTCCAGCGAGACGATGCGGGTCGCGGGCGCGTCCAGCGACACCGGGCCGCGCGCCGTCTGGACGGTGATCGCGCCGTCGCCGCCGGCGCCGCCGCCCGCGCCGGGGGTGTCGCCCGCCGCGCCGCCGCACCCGGCGGCGGCGAGGGCGAGCGCCGTCGCGGCGGCGCCGCTCGTCAGGGCGCGCAGGAGTCTTCTCATCAGGGCTTCCTCAGGGTCAAGAGTGATGGGTAACGGGAGGGAGGGCTCAGGGGGCGGCCCGCTCGGCCTCGGTCCGCCTGGGGAAGCAGGCGAGGTGCCCGCTCGCCGGGTCGCGGACGACGTCGACCTCGATGCCGAACGCGTGCGCGATCGTCCCGGGCGTCAGGACGTCCCCGGGCGCGCCCGCCGCGGCGACGCCGCCGTCCGCGACGACCACGACCTCGTCGGCGTACGCGGCGGCCTGCATCAGGTCGTGCAGGACGACCCCGCACGCGATGCCGTGCTCGCGGGCGAGCCGCCGCACCACGTCCAGGACCTCGAACTGGTGCTTGAGGTCGAGGTAGGTGGTGGGCTCGTCGAGCAGCAGGATCCCGGCGCGCTGCGCGAGGACGGTCGCGAGCCACGCGCGCTGCCGTTCGCCGCCGGACAGCTCGTCCAGCCGCCGGTCCGCGAGGGGCGCGGCGTCGCCGACCTCGAGGGCCCACTCGATCGCGGCGACGTCGTCGGCGGTGTGCCGGGCGAACGCGCCGCGGTGCGCGTACCGGCCGTGCCGGACGAGCTCGCGGACGGTCACGCCCGCGGGCACCAGCGGCGTCTGCGGCAGGAACGCGAGCCGCCGGGACAGGTCGCGGCGCGACAGCGACCCCAGCGGGGCCCGCTCCGCGCCCGCGCCGACCTCGACGGTGCCCGCGATGGCGTCCTGGAGCCCGGCGACGGTCCGCAGCAGCGTCGACTTGCCGCAGCCGTTCGGGCCGACGAGCACGGTGACCGCACCGGCCCGCAGCGTCAGGTCGACGCCGGTGAGCACGGCGCGGCCCTGGTGGCCCACCGTGAGGCCGCGGGCGCCGAGCAGGACGTCGCCGGTCGCTTGAGGGGCCACGTGCGCACTCCCGACGGGTCGAACGGAACGGTCCACGCGCACGTCGCGCGCGTGCGAGTTAGGGAAGGCTAACCGATGACGGACTCCCGGTTCATCCCGAGGTCTTGCCCTATGCCGGAATCGACCGTTCGCGCGCCCGTCCGTCCGCCCCGCGCGGGGCGCCGCCGCCAACTGAGGCACCGGGTAAGGCGTTCGCCGGACGCGGCCGCGCCCGCCCACCGGCGACACTCACCGGCATGGACACCGAAACGGACCTCTCCCCCCGCCGCCCGCCGCGCCGGCGGCGCCTGCTCGTGTCGGGCCTGGCCGCCGTACCGGCGCTGGCGGCGGCGGGCGCGGGCGGCGCGGGCGTGCTGTGGGCGCGCGCCGACGTGAACACCGTCGGCCGGGTGCGGTTCCGCAACCGGCTCGCCGTCCCGCCGCTCGCGCCGTCCCGCACGGACGGGCGGGGCCGCCGCGTGTTCGAGCTGCGCGCGGGCGCCGGGCGGACCCGGATCCTGCCCGGCGCCGCGACACCAACGTGGGGGTTCGGGCAGAGCGTCCTCGGTCCGACGCTGCGCGCCGCGCGAGGCGAGACGGTCCTGGTGAACGTGCGGAACACCCTGCGGGAGACGACCACGGTGCACTGGCACGGGATGCACCTGCCGGCCGCGATGGACGGCGGCCCGCACCAGCCGATCGCCCCCGGCGGCACGTGGTCGCCGTCCTGGACCGTCGACCAGCCCGCCGCGACGCTCTGGTACCACCCGCACCCGCACGGGGCGACCGCCCGGCACGTCTACCGCGGGCTCGCCGGGCTGTTCCTCGTCGACGAGCCGGACGGGCCGGGCGGCGGGCTGCCGAGCCGGTACGGCGTGGACGACGTCCCCGTCATCGTCCAGGACCGCACGTTCGGCGACGGCAACCGGCTCGTCGAGGACCAGCCGCTGGTCGGCGGGATCGGCCTGCTGGGCGACACGATCCTGGTGAACGGGACGTACGCGCCGTTCTTCGACGCGACGACCCGGCGGGTGCGGCTGCGGATCCTGAACGGCTCGAACGCCCGCACGTACCGGTTCGCCCTGTCGGACGGCCGCCCGTTCGCCCTCGTCGGGACGGACGGCGGCCTGCTGGCGGCCCCGCACGAGACCGACCACGTGCGGCTGTCGCCCGCCGAGCGCGCGGAGATCGTGGTGACGCTGCGCCCGGGCGAGCGGGTGGTGCTGCGCAGCGCGGCGCCCGAGCTGGGCGCGGGCACGTGGACGAACCGGTTCACCGGCGGTGACGACGCCTTCGACGTCCTGGAGCTGCGGGCCGCGGACCGGCTCGGCGCGTCCCCCGACCTGCCCGGCGAGCTCGCCGCCGCGCCCGCGCTCGCGCGGCCCGGCGCGTCCGGGCGGGTCGACCGCGAGTTCGCCCTGGCGGGGTTCAGCATCAACGGCAGGACGATGGACATGTCCCGGATCGATTTCGGCTCTCCCCGCGGCGCCACGGAGATCTGGGAGGTCTACAACCAGGAGGGCAAGCCGCACAACTTCCACGTGCACGCGTCGTCGTTCCAGGTGCTGTCGGTGGACGGGGCGGCCCCGCCGCCCGAGCTGCGCGGCTGGAAGGACACCGTGTACGTCGCGCCGAAGAGCCGGGTCCGGATCGCCGTCCGGTTCGACGTGGCCCCCGACCCGGCGACGCCGTTCATGTACCACTGCCACCTGCTGTACCACGAGGACCAGGGCATGATGGGCCAGTTCGTCGTCACCGGCCCCGGCCAGACCCCCGCCTCCGGCGTGCCGCACGGCGGCCATGGGGGCCACGGCGGCGAGCACGGCGGCGGGCACGGCAGCGAGCACGGCGGCGAGCACGGGTAGCGCGTCCGCGGCGGCCGCCCGGCCGGGGTCCGGCTAGGCGAAGAGCCGCAGGCGGTGCGCCATGGCGGCGGCCTCCCCGCGGGTGGCCGCGCCGAGCTTGGCGAGGATCCGCGACACGTGCACGCTCGCCGTCTTCGGGCTGATGAACAGCTCCTCGGCGATCTGCCGGTTCGACCGTCCGGCCGTGATCAGGCGCAGCACCTCCAGCTCGCGTTCGGTGAGGCCGAGGCCCTCGGCGGCGGGCGCGCCCGGCGCGGGCGCCCCGGCGAGGTCGACCCGCGCGGCCCGCGCCACCGTGCCGATTTCCGCGCGCAGCGGCCGCGCGCCCAG